>JALYUH010000231.1 GCA_030853985.1 Bacteroidota bacterium
TATTCGAACACCTGCGCGCTTTTGAGCAGGGCTTTGGTGGGGATGCAGCCCCAGTTGAGGCAGATGCCGCCCAGCGACTCGCGTTCGATGACGCCCACTTTCAAACCTAGTTGCGAAGCCCGGATAGCGGCCACGTACCCGCCGGGGCCACTGCCGACCACGACCAAATCAAATTGCAATGCCATAAATTTTCAAAAGGAGATGGGGAAAAGAGGAACCGGCGGCCGGCTCTTTTCATTCTGGGGCAAAGATAGCCGCGCCTGCGCCCCGCGCGCTATCGGGGCCGCGCCCGGTACTCACCTGGCCGCGCATAATTAGGCACAGCTATTGTTTAGGCTCTCCCGTATAAAGCCCGCCGCCGGGCTCCCGGCCCGGCATTACCACTCCTGCATTCCATGAAATCACGTTTTCGCTCGCCGCTGGCGGCCCTCGGGTTGCTGGCTTTCCTCAGCAACTGCGCCACTACCGTTAAGGAAAAGGAAAAGCCGTCGAACATGAGCCAATCGATTGAGATGCCGGCCGTGTCTACGGCCCGCCGGCCCGATTCGACCGGCGCGGCCAGTACCGCCACCGATGCCCGCACCACCGGCGCGGCCAGCGGCATTGCCGCTACGCCCGGCACCGCAGTGGCTTCCGATGCGACTTCGGCCGCCGCGCTGGCTGCCGACCGGGCCGACCCCAACGCGCCGTCTGCTACTCAGGCATCGGCCGAGCGGGCCCGCGAAAAAAAGCTGACCACCGAGGAGTACCGCACCATGCTGACCGAGGCGGAAACCGCCGTGAAGCGCAACCCCAGAGATGCCTCCTCCCTGCTAAAACGCGCTAAAGCCAAAAGCTACCTGCGCGACTACGCCGCCGCCCAGGTCGACTACTCATCGGCTATTAAATACCAAAAAAACAACCCCGATGCCTACTACAACCGCGGCGTGAACCACCTGATGATGAAGCAGTACAAAGCCGCCACCACGGACTTCTCCGGGGCGCTTAAGTACCGGCCCGACGACAAGGAATCCTTCTTCGGCCGGGGCGTGGCCAAGATGCAGATGTACCAATACAAGCCCGCCGTGGTCGACTTCACCAGGGCCATTCAGCTCGATTCGACCTACGCCGATGCGTGGGAATACCGCGGCATCAGCTATTCGTCGTTCGATAAGCTCTCGGAAGCCCGCCGCGACCTGCAAAAAGCCACGAAGCTCAACCCCGAAGCGGGCAAAAGCCTGAAGCGCTACCTGGGCAACAACGATGGCCTGGCCCCCATCAAGCCGGCCCCGGTGGCCCGCCCCAGCACCGGCTATCACCCCAAGCCCGGCCAAAAACCCGCCACCACGCAAAAATAAAAGAGGCGCGAAACTCCGGTTTTGCGCCTCTTTTATTTCCCACCGAAAAACAGCTTGAAGTAGAAGCTGGGCTTGCGCAGGCGCTCGCGCAGGTCCAAATCCATGAACATCATGGATAGGGTTTCGGCCAGCGTGGGGTTGTTCACGGCGCGGTTGGCGATGATGTTGAACAGGCTGGGGAAGTTGAGCAAGCGCTGCATCACGCGGCTCAAGCGCAGCTCCTGCCACAGGCGGTTGTAGACGGCCTTGTCGTAGTTTTTGAGAAATTCGGGGCTGAAATCATTCTTTTTCACGGCCTCTACGGCCCAGATGGCGGCGTGGCGGCCGCTCACCATGGCGTGCGAGATGCCCTCGCCCGAAAACGGGTCGATGAGCGAGCCGGCATCGCCGAGCAGGAAATAATTCGCGCCCGACAGCGCCCGCCGCTTCGAGCCCAACGGTAGACCGAAGCCCTTGACGGAGCCCAGTCGCGTGGCCCCGGCGAAGCGCGGGGCCAGCGTGGGGTGCGTGGCCAGAATCTCGTCGAGGCGCTGGCGCAGGTTGATTTTCTTATCGGCTACGGTTTTCGAGAGCATGCCCACGCCCACGTTGGCCTGGCCGTTGGGCAGTGGGAAAACCCAGAGGTAGCCGGGCAGGAAATCTTTGATGAAGTGCAGCTCGATGAAATTATCGGGGCTCAGGCCACTCACGCCGTCGTAATAGGTGCGCAGGCCAGCGCAGTGGTGGTCGGGCTCGAGGGCATGGCCGGCCACTTTGCGGGCGAACTCCGACTGCGCGCCGTTGGCCACGAGTAGCAGGCGGCAGGTGGCGATTTCCTGGCCGGCCTTGTCGAACAGCTGCCAGCCGGTGGGCGTGCGCTCGGTGCGGGCCACGTCCACGTTTTCGCGGAAGTCGATTTCGGGCCGCTGCCGCACTTCTTCGACCAGGAAATTATCGAAGTCGATGCGCTTGGCGACGTGGCCGGCGGTGTGGTCGGTGGCTTTGTCGAACTTGGGCTTGAAGGGAATGGCGAGCCGGCGGCCGTTGGGCGCGATGAAGTCGATGCCCCAGCTGGGCACCTGCATGGGCGAGGCGGCCAGCTTGGCGTGCAGGCCGGGCTCGATGCGCTTCAACTCGTTGATGACCTTGCCGCTGAGGGCGTCGCCGCAGGTTTTGTCGCGCGGGAACGCGGCGCGGTCGAGTAGCAGGCAGGCGTGGCCGGCGTTGGCGAGGTGCAGGGCGGCGGCGGCCCCGCCGGGGCCCGCGCCCAGGATGCAAATGTCGTGGTGAAGCATAATCTGAGGCAAAGTTAGGCCGATGTAGCGCGGACTTTGTAGTCCGCGTCCCCATACTGTTTTAGCCATTCAGATACGCGGACTACAAAGTC
>JALYUH010000248.1 GCA_030853985.1 Bacteroidota bacterium
ACTGTAGGCAATGCCGATGTAGAGGTAAAAAATATCGCGGTAACCGCGGTAAAACACAATGCCCGTGTTGATGGCATCAACCGTCTTAAACGTTTTGGCCTGGGCTCCCAGGCCATCATCCCCAACCTTGAAATTTGCTTTTGTTGCCTCGTTAAATACGCCCTTCGTGATTTTGTTATAAGCCATGGCAAACTGCGTGTAGCGCTGCTGATAAAATACTTCGCCCGCGATGGTGCCGCCCACGGCCCCGATTACCAGCGGCAGCTTCCAGTAGCGATGGTTATAGACCTGGCCCGCGCCGGGCAGCATGGCCGCCAGCAGTGCCGCCTTGCCCGGCCGCGTGAGGCGGATGCCCTTGTAGCCAAACGCCCGGAACATGTGCTCGGTACGCTTGGCCGAATCGGCGGTAGCCTTCTGGCGCTTGGCGGCGGGCGTTACCACCGCCTCGCGCCGCTCGGTGGTATCGGCCAGAATCTCGGCCGAGGTGCGGGTGGTGGGAACGTTGGGGTCGAACACCTGCGCTCGGGCACCAGAACTGGCCAGCAGCCCGCTCAGCAGCAGCCCGAGGAAGACCAGGAGGGAAATTCGGTTTTTCATCACAAACCAGCAAACGGCCAGGGCCGGCTTTTAGCGTGTACGGCGGCGGGCAGCCTGCCCGCCGCCGTATACAAGGATGTTACGAAGGCTGCAGAATGTGCAGAATGCGCTGCATATCCTCCACCGAATCGAAGGCGATTTTGATTTCGCCGTTGCCCTTGGGCGTGGGCCGCACCTGCACGCGCGAGCCAAACCGGTCGGTGAGGTGGCGCTCGGCGCGGCGGATTTCGGCCACCGGTACCGCCGATGGGGCAGGCGTGGTATCGCCCTCGGCTTTGGGCTTGGCTTCGGCGTTGCGGCCGTAGCCGTTGCGCACCAGCTCCTCCACGCGGCGCACCGAAAGCTCCTCGGCCACCGTTTTGCGGAACAGCTCGATTTGCAGCTTGGGGTCGTCGAGGCCGATGAGGGCGCGGGCGTGGCCCATGCTGATTTCGGCATCGCGCAGGCCAATCTGCACGTCGGGCGGCAGTTTCAGCAGGCGCAGGTAGTTGGTGACGGTCGTGCGGTTTTTGCCCACGCGGTCGCCCAGCTCTTCCTGGCGCAGGTTGCACTCGCTCAGCAGGCGCTGGTAGCTGAGGGCAATTTCGATGGCATTCAGGTTTTCGCGCTGAATGTTCTCGATGAGGGCCATTTCCAGCATCTGCTGGTCGTCGGCCTTGCGGATGTAGGCCGGAATCGTCTCCAGGCCCGCCAGCTTGGAAGCCTGCAAGCGGCGCTCGCCCGAAATGAGCTGGTAGGAGTTGGTGCCGAGCTGGCGCAGGGTCACGGGCTGAATAATGCCCTGAATTTTAATGCTGTCGGCCAGTTCCTGCAGCGCTTCCTTGTCAAAATGGGTGCGGGGCTGGTAGGGGTTGGCCTCGATGTGCTCGACGGAAATGAAGCCCACCGAGTTGACGGGGTGCGACACGAGCCGCTCGCCGGCGTTGGGCCGGTCGCCTTTTTTCTCGTAGCTGCCCTCAATCAGGGCGTTGAGGCCGCGGCCCAGTCCACTCTTGCGTTTCACGGTAGCGGCCGCAGCCAGGGCAGCCTGCAATTTCTCTTCGTTTCTCTCTAGAGCCATAGTTCAACGGCCGCGCCCATAAAAGGCCTGCGGCAACGGATGTCAAAATTACGGATTGTTGGGCGAAGGGCAAGCCGGAAAGTTTGAGATTGGGGCAGCTACGTCAGTTCAAGGCAGTTGACTTCGCTTTCCGGGGCCAGCAGCGTGTAAATCATCAATAAATGACCCTGCAATAATGCCACAACCTCGACGCTGGGCAAATTGCCGGTTCGGAGCAAGATGACTTTAGGCGGAGCACCCCGCAGCGAACTTAGGTCGAGAAAGTCTTCGTCCTGCGTCAGAATGACAAAATCGTGCTGGCGGGCATATTCCCAAATGTTCGTATCGCGGTGGTCCAGCAGTCCCAGACGGCGCATTTGCTCCGTGCCAGGGAATTGCCCTTGCAAAGGTTTTACCAGTCGGTACGACAGATTTTGGTCAACCAGCAGCTTCACCGGGCTACCAGCCGGGTGTGGCGCTGCCGGTCAGCCGCAAAGCGCAGACAAGCTCGGATTTGCTGCTCTTCCAACTCCGGAAAATCCTCAATGATGTCGGCGTTGCTCATGCCATTGCCCAGCCAGCCAAGCACATCATCCACGCTGATACGGGTGCCAATAAGGCAAGCCCGCCCGAATCGTATTTCCGGGTCGATGCCGATGAGCGGATGTTCGGGGGAGGTGTACATAGCGCGAAAGTTAATCATTCGTCAGAAACCAGCGAGCGTGAAAAGCCGAAGCCCCGTGGGATGACACCCGTTCAACGAATGCCGCCCCGACGGGGCTTTGAGAAACTAAAGAAGCTGGAACTGCTACCGATATGTCGCCCCGCTGGAGCAAGACTAAATCCGCTCGTCCTCCGCCGTTTCCTCGGTGGCTTCCACGCTGTTTTTCTCCACGATTTCGCGGGCCAGGTTGAGGTAGCTGATGGAGCCTTTGCTCTCCGCGTCGTGCAGGATGACGGGGATGCCGAAGCTGGGCGACTCGCTCAGCTTCACGTTGCGCGGGATGATGGTGTCGAAGGCCAGCTGCTGGAAGTGCATCCGCACTTCCTCCACCACCTGGTTGCTGAGGCGCAGACGCACGTCGTACATCGTGAGCAGGATGCCTTCGATTTCGAGGTTGGTGTTGAGGCGGCTTTGAATGATTTTGATGGTATTCAAGAGCTTACCCAGGCCTTCGAGGGCGAAATACTCGCACTGCACCGGGATGATGACCGAGTGCGCGGCCGTAAGGGCATTGACGGTGATGAGGCCGAGCGAGGGCGAGCAGTCGATGATGATGAAGTCGTACTGCTCGGCGAGGGGGCGCAGGGCCTCCTTCATTTTCTCCTCGCGGTTGGGCAGGTTTATCATTTCCACCTCGGCCCCCACTAGGTCGATGTGGGAGGGCATGAGGTCGAGGTGGGGCAGAATGTTGGTGGGCACGATGATGTCCTGGGCATTGATGCCGTCGACCATGCACTCGTAGATACTGTTCTGGATGTCCTTGGGGTCGTAGCCCACGCCCGAAGTAGCGTTGGCCTGGGGGTCGGCATCGACGAGCAGGGTCCGGTAGTCCAGGGCGGCCAGGGAAGCCGCGAGGTTGATGGAGGTGGTTGTTTTGCCCACCCCGCCTTTCTGATTGGCTACCGCGATGATTTTTCCCATTGCACTTAGTATCTGGTTTTTGATTTCGGGCTTTTAGCTTTTGGTGAGCGGGATTGGGTTGTCGCTGACTCCAACGAAAACCAAAAACCGAAAACCAGAAACGGCAAACCAAAAACATTCCTGCCGTAGCATTGCACAAAGATACATTCTTTCCCTGTTCGCATGGCCCCTTTTTTGGCTCGTTGGGCTAGCTTATCGGCTAAACCTTTTGGATTCTGGCTGGCCGCGCTGGCGTTGGCCGGCTGCCACGACGCGGCCCGCCCGGCGGCCGACGAGCGCCGCGTGTTCCGCTACAACCAGCCCGAAGCGCTGTCATCGCTCGACCCCGCCTTTGCCCGCAATCAGGCCAACTCCTGGGCCGTGTCGCAGCTATTCAACGGGTTGATGGAGCTGGATTCGACGCTGTTGCCGGTGCCCGCGCTGGCCCGCCGCTACAGCATTTCGCCCGATGGGCGCACGTATAATTTCGTGCTGCGGCCGGGCGTGCGGTTTCACGACAGCGACGTTTTTGCCGGTGGTAAGGGCCGGAAGGTGAAGGCGGCCGACTTCGCCTACAGCTTTAAGCGCATTCTCGATGCGGCCACGGCCAGCTCGGGCGGCTGGATTTTCCGGGGCAAGGTGCTGGAGAAACCTGATGGCAGCATCAGCGACACGGCTTTTGTGGCGGCGAACGACTCGACGCTGCGCATTCACTTAAAGGAGCCGTTCATTCCGTTTCTGGGGATTCTCACGATGCCCTATGCCTACGTGGTGCCGCACGAGGCCGTGGAGAAATACAGCAAGGACTTCCGCGAGCATCCGGTGGGCACCGGGCCGTTTCGGTTCAAGCTTTGGGATGAGGGCAACGTGCTGCTGTATGAGCGCAACCCCGACTACTGGCGCGCCGACCAGCAGGGCCGCCCGCTGCCTTATCTCGATGCCGTGGCGGTGAGCTTCCTGCCCGACCGCAAGACCGAGTTTCTGACCTTTATGCAAGGCAAGCTGGATTTTCTCTCGGGCATCCGGGCCGGCTCGCGCGATTTAATTATGCACCCGGATGGTACCATTCGGACCGATTTTAAGGGCAAGTTCACGGTGCAGAAAGCGCCGTATCTGAACACCGAGTACCTTGGTTTTCAGCTCGATTCGGCGAATTTGATTGGGGAGCAGGCTGTGCAGGGCCGGGCCCTGCGCGACAAGCGCGTGCGCCAAGCCCTGAACTACGCCCTCAACAAGCCCGAAATGCTGACCTACCTGCTGAACCGGGTGGGCCACGCCGGCACCTCGGGCTTCGTGCCCACGGCGCTGCCCTCGTTCTCCGAAAAGGAGGTGCCTGGCTACACCTTTCAGCCGCAGAAGTCGCGGCAGCTGCTGCGCGCCGCCGGCTACGGCCCGCAGCGGCCGCTGAAACTGCGCCTAAGCACCGTGCTGGAACGCAAGGAGATAGGCGAGTATTTGCAGAAGCAGTGGGCCAACGTGGGCGTGCAGGTCCAGATTGACATCAACCAGTCGGCCGCGCAGCAGGATTTGGTGGACAACGGCCGGGTGGCCTTTTTCGCCAAAAGCTGGCTGGGCGACTATCCCGACGCCGAAAACTATCTGGCGCTGTTCTACAGCCCCAATTTTAGCCCCGCCGGCCCCGACAAAACCCACTTCAAAAGCGCGGCCTACGACCAGCTCTACGACGAGGCCCGCCGCACCCAGGACGTGGCCAAGCGGACTGCTTTGTACCAGGCTATGGACCGCATCGTGGTGGAAGATTCGCCCGTTATCAGCCTCTATTACGACGAGGTAGTGCGCCTGACGCAGAACAACGTGCGCGGCCTCACCCCGAACCCGATGAACCAACTGCTGCTGGAGCGCGTGCGGAAAGAGTAGCCGGTTACTGCGGTGAGTTGCGTGTAGCGCGAACTTTGTAGTTCGCGTCCCGGCACGAGGCGTTCAGACGGCGTTGGGACGCGAACTGCAAAGTT
>JALYUH010000280.1 GCA_030853985.1 Bacteroidota bacterium
CCATTGCTGGTTGTTCAGCTCCGTCAGGGCCTGGCCTAGTTGGGGGTCTTCTATCCCGGCCAACCCAGGCAGAGTCTGCTCTACTGTTTCCGTCTCCGAATTGGTGATGCTCGCTTGGCTAGCCAGCCGGCTTATTTCTGCCAACAAACTGAGTTTTTGCTCCAGCTTAGGCCGGTCTTCCTCCATCTTTTCCATCTTGGTGGTGATGCTGGCCATATCAACCTCGGCATTGGAAGTCTTCGTTGCTTGCGAAAAGTTCTGCAGGTTATCTTCTGCCCGCTGCAAGCTATTTTGGGTTTCGTTTAGCGTTTGCTCCAGAAATCGCAAAGAAGCTTCTGCTGATTCTTTCTTATGGGCTAGCTTCTCCTGCAAGTACACAGTGTCAATTTTATTCACAATGCTCTGCGCCTTGCTGGGGTTGAAGTCCTTAAAGGAAATCTGAATGGTATTGGCATCGGGATTCACGATTTCCACCGCCAGATTACGGTCCAGATAGCCGTTCACCGTGCTTTCGTCTTGGATTGTGAAGTGATAGTCTTGTTCCAACGCCGCCGCCGTGAGTTGCGGCGTTGCCACAACCGTCAGGTCGATACCCGGCAGGCTAACCGGCTGCCCCAGCGCGTACTCGCCACTCACGCTACGCCCTACCGTGTTGTATTCAATACTAAAACGCTTGGTATCCAGAAACTTGAGATTAAACTTGCGATTATAGAGCGACGGGTCTTTCACCACATACCGCACGCGGAAAGGTGATGCCCCATACAATTCGGTTTCCAGCACCGTACCCTGCGCGTAGTAATTCACATCCAGGGCCAGCGTGTCCTTCAGCCGCTTATATATCAGGCCGGATTTAATCAGCTCTACCTCGCCCGCCAGTTTGCTCCCGCGGGCTTTGTCGGCCACCGGAGCCATTTGCCCCGTTAGGCCGAGGGCATCGGCCTGCGCCCGCTCGTCAATCTTCAATAGCGAGGTCGATTGGTACAGGGGTTTGGTGTAGCGCAGATATAGCCACGAGGCCGTCACGCCCAGCGCCACCAGCAGCAGCAGCCACAGCAGGCTGCGCCGGGCTACCAGCACCAGGGTCGAGAGGTCGAACCCGCCGGCTTCCCCATCTTCATCGGCCTCACTCGGGTTGCCAGGTAGTACCGCTGCCGGCATCTCGGCCCCAGCCGTCGCATTACGAATCAGCGCCTCTAATTCTTGATTTTCGTTAATAGCCATTTCTTTGTTATAGAATGCCGACCAGAGCCGGGAACAGCAGTGGATAAACCCTGTCGGCCGGAGGGGCTTACCTTCTGATTTGGGTGATAATAAAGAAGGTTGTCGTCACGACCAAGCTCGTTAGACTAATCAGGGGGCCAACATCGGCTAGCGCGTCAAGCAACGGACGGCGGATAGGTTCCACGTAGATAATGTCATTGGGTTCGACCTGCAGGCTCGCACGCCGCATGCCGTCGAGCGTGGAGAGGTCGACTTGCTGCACGCGCGGGTTTTTCAAATCTCCCCGGATAATCCGGATGTTATCGGCTCTGCCCCCGTTGCGATACACGGAGGTGCCGCCGCCCTGGCCGCCGCCATCGATGCCGCCGGCCAGCGCCAGCACTTCCAGCAGGTTCATGTTGTCATTGGCCAGCGAAATCACTTGCCCGCCGCCCGCGCCCAGCACGATAACGCGGTTGTTGGTCACGTGGGTTGTCACGAAGGCATCTTTGTAATACACGTCGAACAATTGGGCCAACGCGCTATCGGCTTGGGCCAGCGAAAGGCCGCTCAGCTTCACGCGGCCCACCATCGGCAGCACCGTGGTGCCATCGGCATAAACCAGGAATTCGGAACTCCCAGCGCTACTGCCCGCGCCCTGGCCGGTGTTGCGCGTGGCCCCGCCCCTGCTACTTCCGCTACTGCCTGCGCTACTCCGGCTGGGTAGCGCACCCGATGGCTGTCCGAATTGCAGCTCGCCATTGGGGTCCAGAATACGTTCTCCCTTGTTGGTATTCACCCGCACTTCCACGTAGTCGTTGGGTTGAATGACGTAGTTACGCTCTGAGCGGTTCACCGCCCGCCGCAGCTTGGTGCTATCCAGTTGTCGGCCCTGGCTGTCAGTCAGGCGAAACAGCGTGCGCTTTTGATAGTATTGCGTTGTGGCACACGACGAAAAAAACAGCATTGCGGGCAGGGCCAACAGCCAGAGCCGCCCCGAGCGGAAAAGAAGAGATAACGGCATCAGGCCAGATTATTACGAATTCGAATGGAGCAATCGATTTTTTCAGACCACGCCCGGTCAGATTTCCCCCAAAAAGCTCCAAAAGTAACGCTTTTGCCGCGCCCATTCAAAAATCGTTGGTGGGCAGGCCTTTCGCGCGTCGGTTCCCAACGGCCCGAATCGTACTTTCGTGTTCCCAATGCTGTTGCTTGGCCGTAAGAACATTGATATAGCCAGCCTTTTTCTAAAATCCCACCTTTAGTTCCCAACCCCCCAATGGAAGCCGTAGCGACCGAAAACCAAACCATGATTGCGCAGATGGTGCGCGATTTTGGGGCCCAGCACATCAAGCCCAACATGATGAAGTGGGATGAGAGCCAGGAATTTCCCATCGATATTTTCCATAAGCTCGGCGAGCTCGGCCTGATGGGTGTGCTCGTGCCGGCGCAGTACGGCGGCTCCGGCTTCGGCTACGTGGAGTACGTGACGGCCATTGCCGAGCTCTCGAAAATTGACGGCAGCATCGGCCTGAGCATGGCCGCCCACAACTCGCTGTGCACCGGCCACATCCTGCAGCACGCCTCCGAGGAGCAAAAGCAGAAGTACCTGCCCAAGCTGGCCTCCGGCGAGTGGATTGGGGCCTGGGGCCTCACTGAGCCCAACACCGGCTCCGATGCCGGCAACATGCGCACGACCGCCGTGCTCGATGAGAGCGGCGAAAACTACATCATCAACGGCGCGAAAAACTTCATCACCCACGGCAAATCCGGCAACGTGGCCGTGGTCATTGTCCGCACTGGCGAAGTGGGCGACTCGCACGGCATGACGGCCTTCATCATCGAGCGCGGCACGCCGGGCTTTGAGGCTGGCCGCAAGGAAGACAAACTGGGCATGCGCGCCTCCGAAACCACCGAACTGATTTTTACCGACTGCAAAGTGCCCGTTGGGAATGTCATCGGTAAAGTGGGCGACGGCTTCGTGCAGAGCCTGAAAGTGCTCGACGGCGGCCGCATCAGCATTGCCGCCCTCAGTCTGGGCATCGCCCAGGGCGCGCTGGAGGCCGCCACTAAGTACAGCAAGGAGCGCCACCAGTTCAACCAGCCCATCAGCAGCTTCCAAGGCATCAGCTTCAAACTGGCCGATATGGCCACCGAAGTGGAAGCGGCCAGCCTGCTCACCTACCGCGCCGCCGACATGAAGGACCGCGGCCAGAACGTGAACCTGGAGTCGGCCATGGCCAAGCTATATGCTTCGGAAGTGGCCGTGCGCACCGCCAACGAAGGCGTGCAAATTTTCGGTGGCTACGGCTACACGAAGGATTACCCGGCCGAGAAGTACTACCGCGATGCCAAGCTCTGCACCATCGGCG
>JALYUH010000210.1 GCA_030853985.1 Bacteroidota bacterium
ATGGGCATGACGGCCTTCACCAGTACCGATGAGGTGAGCCGCGCCGAGCTCGTGCAGGTGCAAAACCTACTTAGCACCACCGGCAAAACGGTTTATGTGGAGCAGGAGTCGGCTATTGATGCCAGCACGGCCATCTCGGGCAGTGGCCCGGCCTACGTGTACTACTGCATGGAAGCCCTGATGGCGGCGGCCGCCCAAATGGGTTTCAGCGGGGCCGAAGCCGAGCTGCTGGTGAGCCAGACGTTTCGCGGGGCCGTGGAGCTATACTCGCAGTCGGGCCTGAGCTGCCAGGACTGGATTGCCAAAGTAGCTTCCAAAGGCGGCACCACCGAGGCCGCGCTGGGCGCATTCGGGGCGGGCGCGGTGCGCGAGGGGCTGATGGCCGGAGCCGGCGCCGCGCGCGACCGGGCCGAGGAGTTGGGGCGCTAGGGCCAACGCGTATTCTTTTTCTGTCGGTTATTTGAGGCATGAAAAAAACCCTTCTTTTCCTGCTGTTAGCCGCTTTCACCTGCCAGTCAGCCCGCGCCCAGACGTCGAAACCCACCACGGCAACCTCAGCCCCTACCCCCATTTCGGCCAGCCATCGGCAGGCCGCCGAAGCGCTGCTGACGCTGATTTATCCGGCGGGCTCGTTCGATAAGCTCGTCGACCAGATGCTGGATGCGCAGCTCAAGCAGCGCCCGGAGGCGGCGGCCATTGCGCCCGAGATGCGCTCGTTTTTCAGCAAGTACATGAGTTGGAATAGCCTGAAGGGCGATATGGTCGACATCTACAGCCGCACTTTCGCGGAAGCAGAGCTGCGCGACATCACCAGGTTTTACCAAACGCCTACCGGCCGCAAAATGTCATCGGTGCTGCCGCAGCTCATGCAGTCGGGCATGGAGATTGGCCAGAAGCGGGTGCAGGAGCATCTGCCGGAGCTCCAGGAGGCCATCAAGGCCAAAATGGAAGCCGAAAAAGGCAAGTAGCCTCTTCCTGCCCGGCCACT
This sequence comes from Bacteroidota bacterium, assembly GCA_030853985.1. Lineage (GTDB taxonomy): Bacteria > Bacteroidota > Bacteroidia > Cytophagales > Hymenobacteraceae > Hymenobacter. The sequence goes on from JALYUH010000210.1 coordinate 989, forward strand.
CGGGCGGCAGCACGAGTCCACCTAGCGGGGCTCGTGCTGCCGCCTTTGCTACGCCACCGAGTACCCTTCAAAGTCCTTCCGCAGCTGGGTTTTGAGGATTTTGCCGGTGGCTGTGTGGGGCAGCTGCTCCACGAACTCCACGGCGTCGGGCTCGCAGAATTTGGCCACTTTGCCCCGGAAAAAGCCGAGCATTTCCTCGGCCGAAACATCCATGTCCGGCCGGCGCACGATGACCAGTAGCGGCCGCTCGCTCCACTTAGCGCTGGGTACGCCGATGACGGCGGCTTCGGCCACGGCGGGGTGCGCCACGGCCAGGTTTTCGAGGTCGATGCTGGAAATCCACTCGCCGCCGGATTTGATAACATCCTTCGAGCGGTCGGTGATTTGCATGAAGCCAGCGGGGTCGATGGTGGCCACGTCGCCGGTCCGGAACCAGCCGTCGGCGGTGAGTTCGCCGGGGTTGGGGCTGCGGAAGTAGTCGCGCACCACCCAAGGGCCGCGCACCAGCAGGTCGCCGAAGGCCACGCCATCGTGCGGCAGCGCCTGGCCGTCGTCGCCCACAATCTTCATATCAACGCCGAACACGGCGCGGCCCTGCTTGGCCAGAATGGCGGCTTTTTCATCGGCTCCCAGGTGCAGCTGGTTGGCTTTGAGGCGGCTGCCGGTACCCAGCGGGCTGGTTTCCGTCATGCCCCAGGCGTGGGTGATGGTCACGTTCAGCTCCTCCACGAAGGCCTTCATGAGGGCCGGCGGGCAGGAGGAACCACCCACCACCGTGCGCCGCAGGGTGCTGAACTGCCGATGGCCTTCGCGCATGTATTGCAGCAGCGCCAGCCAGATGGTGGGCACGCCGGCCGAGAACGTGACGCCCTCGGTTTCCATCAATTCAAACAAGCTCGCGCTGTCCATGCCCGCGCCGGGCAGCACTAGCTTGGCCCCGTTGAGCGGCGCGGCGTAGGGCAGGCCCCAGGCATTGACGTGGAACATGGGCACGACGGGCATAATCACATCGAGGGCCGAGCAGCCCAGCGCGTCGGGCAGCGAGATGCCGTAGGCGTGCAGCACCGTGGAGCGGTGCGAGTAGAGCACGCCTTTGGGCTGGTCGGTGGTGCCAGAGGTGTAGCACAGCGAGCAGGCGGTATTTTCGTCGAAGCTGGGCCACGCGTAGCCGCCGGGTTGGGCCGCCAGCAGGTCTTCGTAGCTGCACAGGCCGGGCATGGCCGACTGCGCGGGCAGGTGCTCGGGACCAGCCATGAGCACCCATTTCTCAACAGTGGGGCACACGGGCGCGAGGCGTTCAACCAGCGGCAGAAAGGTCAAATCAAAGAACAGGAGCCGGTCTTCGGCGTGGTTGATGATGTAGACGAGCTGCTCGGGAAACAGGCGCGGGTTGATGGTGTGGCACACCGCCCCAATGCCG
>JALYUH010000330.1 GCA_030853985.1 Bacteroidota bacterium
CTGCCATACAAAGTCCCAGTGCAAATGCGCGAAGCAAACCAGGTCGGGCAATGCGTAAGGGGGGGTGGTTTTGGCGGCTGAATCGCTGGGCCGGGCAGCGGTGGCAGAGGCACGCGAAAGGGCATCCACCGTCGGAGAAGGGGGCATGAAAATAGCAGGAAAAGGGGATTTCACGCCACGCCGGGGGGATTCTCAACCTGCCCGGCCGGGACGCTTGTTACCCTATACGGCGCAATTTGGCCAAAGGATATAGCCCAGCTTATTTTGCTAAAAACCTCGCCTTTTTTCACGGTATCAACACGATATACGGCTAAATACATTCTCAGATACCCTCTGGGTTAGCTAAAACGCACTGCCATTCCACGGCATCCTGCCAGCCGGCGGCGGTGCGCAGCCACGCCCGCCGGGTGCCCACCTCCCGAAACCCAGCTGCCTCAAAAAGCCTCAAACTGGCCACGTTATCACTGCCTACGGTGGCGTAAATCTGGTGCAGGCGCAGGGCATTTCGGGCATGGTTTTTCAGCAGTTCCAGTGCCTGCCGGGCATAGCCGTTTTTCCGCTCGCCGGCCAGAATGGTGATGCCCACGCCGGCCCGCTGGTGCAGCGGGTCGAAGTCGAACAAGTCGACCACGCCCACCGCCGGGCCACTAATCTCAGTAGTAACCACCAGCCGCAGCTGGCGCACTACGTATAAATCCGCGCTGGCGTGCTCTAAATATTCGCGCAAGGCGTGCCACGACACAGGAGCCAACGTGTCGGAAACGCCCCAGATGGTGGGGTCGTTTTCGAGGGTGTAGAGGAATTCGAGGTCGTCGGGTTCGAGGGCGCGCAAGTGCATGGCGTAAAGGTAGAACCTCACCCCCGGCCCCCTCCTTCGGGAAAAAAGGTGGGGAGTGAGGTGAAAATAAATTGTGCACAATCAAACCTTCTACAATCATTCGCCGTTTACCCTTTCGAAACCCTATGGCAAACTCCCCCACCCCACCCGCCAAAAAATCGCTGCTGAAACTGGAAAGCCAGATTTGCTTTCCGTTCTACGCCGTGTCGCGGCTGATTACCAAAACCTACCAGCCGCTGCTGCAAGCTCTCGGCCTCACCTACCCGCAGTACCTCGTATTTCTGCTGCTTTGGGAGCACGGGCAGCTCACGGTGAAAGCGTTGGGCGAGAAGCTGCTGCTCGATTCGGGCACGCTTACGCCGCTGCTCAAGCGCATGGAGCAGAAGCAGTGGCTCAGCCGCCGCCGCGACGTGCGCGACGAGCGTTCGGTTGTCATCGCGCTGCTGCCGGCCGGGCGGGCCCTGGAGGCGCAAGCGGAGCAGATTCCGTTGCAGATGCTCGATAAAATACAGATGTCGGAGGCCGAAATACTGGCCCTGCGCGCGCACCTCACGCACTTACTTACCCAGCTGGCTTAGCAGCCGGCTGCTTTTTCTTACTCCAATTACTTGTCTCAATCCGATGAAAATCGAAAAAATCTTCACTGCTCAGGCCCTGGCCAAAGGTGGCCGCGACGGCCACGTTACTTCCAACGATAACGTGCTCAACCTCACGCTAAGTACGCCAAAGGAGATGGGCGGCCCCGGCAAAGCCGGCGCGACCAACCCCGAGCAGCTCTTCGCCGCCGGCTACGCCGCCTGTCTCGAAGGCGCGCTGGGCGTGGCCGCCCGCCAGGCCAAAGTGAAGCTGGAAAATGTGACCGTGGAAGCCTTCATCGGCTTCGGCCAGGCAACGGATGGCGGCTACGGCATTTCGGCCGATTTGCACGTGAACCTGCCCGGCTTCGGGCAGCAGCAGGCCGAACAGTTGGTGGAAGCCGCCCACGGCATCTGCCCCTACTCGCGTGCCACCAAAGGCAACATTGAGGTGACCCTAAGCACCACGACCAATGCCTAAGCTACTGGCGTAAAAGCCTTTTGGAAGAATAACCTTACCCCGGCAACCCCGGTATGGCTCTTCTTCTTTTAAGAATATCCTATCATTCTAATTCTTATGAAAACCCAAGCTATTCTGCTGGCTAGCCGTCCCACGGGCGAGCCCACGGCCGCCCAGTTTCAGTTTGAAACCCGCGACGTGCCCGCCCCCACCGCCGGCCAGGTGCTGCTGAAAACCTTGTATGTATCCGTCGACCCCTATATGCGCGGCCGGATGAGCGCCGCGAAATCGTACGTCGCGCCGTTTGAGGTGGGCCAGCCAATTGCGGGCGGCGTAGTGGCCGAAGTACTTGAAAGCCAGAGCGACGCGCTGCCCGTGGGCAGCACCGTGGTGGGCAACCTGCCGTGGCAGGAATTCAGCGTGGCCGAGGCCAAAACGCTGAACCCCGTGCCGGTGGACAAAGCGCCCGCCAGCTATTTTCTGGGGCTGCTGGGCATGCCCGGCCTCACGGCCTACTTCGGCCTGCTCGACATCTGCCAGCCCAAGGCGGGCGAAACGGTGGTCGTAAGCGGCGCGGCCGGCGCGGTGGGCCTGATTGTGGGCCAGTTGGCCAAAATCCAGGGCTGCCGGGTGGTTGGCACGGCGGGCTCCGACGAGAAAGTGGCCCACCTCAAAGCGCTGGGTTTTGATGAGGCCATCAACTACAAAACCACGCCCGACCTGGCCAAAGCGCTGGCCGCCGCCGCCCCCAATGGCGTGGACTGCTACTTCGACAACGTGGGCGGGGCCATCACCGATGCCGTGTACGACCAGCTAAACAAGCACGCCCGCATTGCCCTCTGCGGCCAGATTTCGACCTATAACGCCACCGAAACCCCTACCGGCCCGCGTCCCGAGGGTAAGCTCCTAAAAACGAGCACCAAGCTGCAAGGATTCATTGTGAGCGACTACTACAACCGCTGGCCCGAGGGCGTGGCCAAGCTGACGGAGTGGTACGCCGCCGGCCAGCTGAAAGGCGAGGAAACGGTTACCGAAGGCTTTGACCAGATTCCGGCGGCATTCCTGGGGCTGTTTAAGGGCGAGAATACCGGTAAGGCGGTAGTGAAAGTGGCGTAGGGGCGGGGCCTGCCCCCGCCCGGCGTTGGCACCATTTGCACCTTTGGCACCCATTCAACGATTCTGTTCAACGACGGGCGAGGGCAAGCCCCGCCACTACGTTTACGCTCCCATGTCCTCCCAAAATTCCATTATCTGCGTTGCGGCGCACTTCACGGCTCAGGCCGGGCAGGAAGAAACCGTGCGCCAGTTGCTGCTACAAGCCGCCGCCGCCGTGCGGGCCGATGAGCCCGGCAACCTGGTGTACACCGCGCATCAGGACCCGAAAGCACCCACGCAATTCTTCATCTACGAGCAGTATGCCGACCAAACGGCCCTTGAAGCGCACCGCGACTCGGCCCACTACCAGGAGCTGGTGGTGCGGCAAATCGGGCCGCTGCTGGCCGAGCGGGCCGTTACTTTTTACCAGCTATTGAGCTGATTACAGCCGGTTTTTTTATTACGCTTCCCCATAAAACCCGAATACCATGAAAATTGCCATGATTCTGACCTCGCACGACCAACTCGGCAACACCGGCCACAAAACCGGTTTCTGGCTGGAGGAATTCGCTGCGCCCTACTATACATTCGTTGATGCCGGCGCTAACATCACCTTGGCCTCGCCTGCTGGCGGCCAGCCGCCCCTCGACCCCAAAAGCGACGAGCCCGGTGCCCAAACCGATGCCACTAAGCGCTTCAAGGCCGATGCCGCCGCCCAGAAAGCCCTGGCCAGCACGGTGAAGCTCGCCACCATTAAGGCCGAGGACTTTGATGCCGTGTTCTATCCCGGCGGCCACGGCCCGCTGTGGGATTTGGCCGAAGACAAGCAGTCCATCAACCTCATTGAAAGCACGTTTGCCGCCGGCAAGCCGCTGGCGCTTGTCTGCCACGCTCCCGGCGTACTGCGCCATACCAAAGCCGCCAACGGCGAGCCGCTGGTGAAAGGCAAGTCGGTAGCCGGCTTCACCAACACCGAGGAAGAGGCGGTGCAGCTGACCAACGTGGTGCCCTTCCTGGTGGAAGATATGCTGAAAGAAAACGGCGGCAACTACTCGAAAGGTGCCGACTGGGCTCCCTACGTGGTATCGGCCGGCAACCTGATTACGGGCCAGAACCCGGCCTCGTCGGAGAAAGCCGCCGAAAAGCTGCTGGCCATGCTGAAGAAATAACCTCGTCACCTCACCGCCTGACCCCCGCTCCAAAAAAGCGGGGGAACCGGTTTAGTGTTTGGTGAAAAATTACAAAAAGAGCCCAGCGCAATGC
>JALYUH010000346.1 GCA_030853985.1 Bacteroidota bacterium
GTCCAGCACTTCGGTGAGGTAGAACATGATGTCGCGGATGCCAATGGGCTGGCAGCGCGAGTTCAGCCAGCGGGGCGTCACCATCACGGGCAGCTTCTCCACCAAATCGCGGATAATCTCGAACGAAGCCGACCCCGACCCGATGATGATGCTGGCCCGCAGCACCGTGAGTTTGGCGCGCGTGGCGTGGGTGAGCACGTTCTCGACCGCGCGGCGCGAGCGCAGGTGCACGCTCAGATTGGTGTCGTTGGCAATGCCCGAAAGGTAGATGACCTGCCGGGCGGTGGTGGTGTTGATAAAATCAGTGAAGTGCTGGGCCGACTGCTGCTCCTGCTGAAAAAAGTCTTCGTTGCCGCCGCTCATCGAATGCACCAGATAGTAGGCCGCATCGATGTCGGTGGGCACACCAGCCAGCGTTTTGGGCCGCAGCAGGTCGGCTTTCACCACGGCCACGTGCAGGTGCAGGGCTTCGGGCATGGTATCGGGCAAGGCGAAGCGGCGCGGGTCGCGCACGAGGCACACCACCTCGTGGTCGGCCGCGGCCAGCAGCGGCAGCAGGCGCTGGCCAATGTAGCCCGTGGCACCAGTGAGGAGGATTTTCATGCGGCGGAGGGGGGACAAGGGTTGGAGGCAGGAGGGTTATCGTAGCGGGCTTATCGAAGCAGCTTCACCGCATAACTAACCGGTTTTAGTAGTAAGGTAGCGCCGCTTCAACCGCCCTCAGCATGACGGGCAGCGAAGCCATATTAGTTGAACGGCCCCGCCGCCGGGTTGTTCGCCACGCCGCTGGCTGCCAGCGCGCCCCGGCCGCAACCTGCGCTGGCAGGCTGCATCTTTGTCGCCATGAAACACGCCCTACAACTGCTCGCCGCCAGCCTGCTGCTGGCCCCCGCCGCCCAGGCCCAGTCAAAAATCAGCATCCCGCCCCTAAGCCCGACCACGCACATTCACCAGAATTTCTCTACCTCCTACATCGACCTGACCTACTCGCGGCCCTCGCTGCGGGGCCGCCCGGCATTTGGCGGGGTGGCCCCGTTTGGCACCGTCTGGCGCACGGGGGCCAACACCATCACCAAAGTGCGCTTCGGCGAAGAGGTGAAAATTGCCGGCCAAACCGTGCCGGCCGGGGCCTACGCCCTGCTCGCCATTCCGGATGCCAAGGAGTGGACCTTTATTCTGAACCGCGACACGGCCCAGTGGGGCACCTACGCTTACCAGCAGGACCTCGACGTGCTACGCGTGAAAGCGAAACCATCGAAGCTCGCCGCCCCGGTCGAAACCATGAGCCTGACCGTAGAAAATCTCAAGCCTGCCTCCGCCGACCTCGTCGTGACCTGGGACCGCACGCAGGTGGCGTTGCCCCTCACCGCCGACCCCGACCGCGTGGTAATGGGCCAGATTGCGCAGGCCCTGAAGGGCGAAAAAAAACCCTACGTGCAGGCGGCCCAGTATTACTACAACACCGGCAAAGACCTCACGCCCGCCCTCGACTGGCTCGATGCGTACATCAAAGCCAATCCGAAAGAATATTACGGCTATTACTGGAAAGCCAAGCTGCTGCAAAAGCAGGGCAAAAACCCGGAGGCTATTGCCGCCGCCAACCAGTCGCTGGAACTGGTGAAGGACGATAAAAACGAGGTATCGAAAGCCGAATACACGCGCCTGAACCAGGAAGTGCTGGCGGCCGCCGGCGCGAAAAAATAGCGCCGCTGCTACTTGCTGCCGCGCTTAGCATCGCATAAAAAACGCCCCGCAGTATTTGCGGGGCGTTTTTTGGTTTTTTGGGGCTGGTCCTACGCTGTGCCTCGCGAAAGGCGACGCAGGGCAGTCGCGCGGACGGTGTGGCTCGCGGTGGGTTACTGCACCACCACTTTTTGGCGGGCGGTGCCGGTAGCACCTTGCACTTCGAGCAAGTAGAGGCCGGCGGGCTCGCGGCTCAGGTCCAGGTCGAGGCCGGGCGTGTTCGGCCAGGGCAGCTGCTGCACCAGGCGGCCGGTGGCATCGAGCACCCGCACCGTGGCCGGGGTGGCCGCCGGGCTGCGATTGGCCCGCAAGCTAAAGCGCCCCCCCAGGGCCGGGTTGGGCACCACCGTGAGACTGGCCTGCAGGGCGGCATCGGTGCGGGTAGCCAGGGTGGAGCCGCTATAGCGGTTGGCTCCGGGCAATAACTTATTGCCGCTGACGAGCAGCGCGCTCGACCAGCCAACGGTCGTGCTCACAAACTCCGTAACGAAGTTGTTGGACGTGGTTTCAATCGAAACCCAGGTTTGCCCATTGTCGCGCGAATACGAAGAGCCCGCGTCGGTATCGAACCCGGTCGAAACGTATTGCGCCGAGCCGGGCACCGTGCTCAGGCCAATGCCGTGCAGCGGCCCCGTGTACGTAACCGCCGCCCAGGTTGCGCCGCCATCGGTGGTCCGGTACAGCTGGTGCGCGGTACCGGCCTGGTCAAGTACGGAGAGCAAGCCATTCTGCGCATCGCGGAAAACGAGCGTTGAAATACTCAAACTGCCCGAGGGTACGGTTGCCACCGTCCAGCTCAGGCCCTTGTTGATGGAGTGGAATACCCGGCCGGTAGTGGTGGCAAACCAGATGTGGTTGCCGAAAGCCGCCGGCGGGGTACCCAACGGGTATTCCTGGGCTTGGGCGGCCGGGGGCGTGGCAACCGGCGTCCAGGTGGTGCCGCCATTCGTGGTCGTGTACATTTCCATCGGGCCCGAGGAGCCAATGGCGTCGCCCACCGTTACCCCGTCCGTCGCCGAGAAAAAGTGAATCATGTCGGGGTAGCTATTAGCGTTGCCGTACACGGTGGTGCTATTTTGCGGGGTCCAGTTCTGGCCGCCGTCGGTAGTGCGCAGAATCCGGCCCCCGGCCCCCAGGTTAGCCGTCGTGGCCCAGGCCGTGGTCGCACTCACCACCGAAAGCGCCGTGAAATCCTCCTCATCGACCGTATTCACCGGCAGGTTGGTGACCGTCCAGGTTTGGCCGGCATCCACGGTTCGCGCTACCTGGGGCGGCGCGTAGCTGTTCACCAGAAACCCGTTGCCTACTATCCAAGCCGTATTCGCATCAACGGCATCGAGGTAGAACGGATAGGTGTCGGGCGCAAAGTTGATGGGTTGGCTAACGTATTGAGCCTGGGCCGTGACGCCCAGCAGGCAAAGCCCCAGGCAAGGAAGAAAAAGTTTGTTCATGGAAAGAGAAAACGGAAAGGCAAATGGAAAGAAAAAACGGGTGAACCCAGCGGCAAGATAAGCACGAACCAATACTGCCGGACACCTTTTGGCCGTTTGGGCCGGTCAGCATAAGCTGCTGGCACTCGCTGCACCTCGTTCGATGGGCCGACTTAAAAATTCGGGTATTCCGCCGGCGCACGCCAGCCGCTGCCGAGCAAAACTACGCGCCGCCAGTTAGCTGCCGCAGTACCTGCGCCGCCGCGTGGCGGCCCGATTCCACGGCCCCGTCCAGCCGGCCCCATTCGCTGGCAGACGTTTCGGCCCCCGCCCAGTGGAGCGTGCCTGCCCAGGCGGGCTGCCGCAGCAGCGCGGGACCTTGCAGCGGCACGGCCGCGGGCGGTTGTTCATCGCCCGGGGTGCTGGTGAGGGGGTCCTGCGCCCAGTCCCACTCGTGGTAGGCCCGCGGGGCACCGGCCAGCTCGCCAAACAGCTGCCGGAGCTGAGCCAGCACCGCCGCCCGCCGCGCCGCCAGCGGAGCACTGCGCAGCGGGTGCGCCCCGGCAAAAAAACCGAACAGCACGCCCGGCGAACCGCCCACGGGCGAGGCATCGTGGATTTCCGTGAGCGGCCCAAGCGGGCTGATGGCAAAGCCCGACCAGCCCGCCGCCCGCCAGAACGGCTCGGAATATACCACCAGGCTTTTCATCGCGTGGCTCATCCAGGTGGGCACCTCGCGCAAAGTGGCAAGCAGCGGGGCGGGCAGCGCGGGCTCGAAAGCCAGGCTGTGCGCCACCAGCCGCGGCGGCAGCGCCAGCACCACGGCCGCGGCCGCGTAGGTTCGGGC
>JALYUH010000353.1 GCA_030853985.1 Bacteroidota bacterium
CGCCCCCGTTGGCCGTCTTGGCAACTGCGGTGCCATTGTCCGTCAGCAGGGTTACACTGTTATTCTGCTTCGTGGGAATCAGGTTGAAATTGGACACGTACAGCTTGCTGCTGCCGGTTTTTTCCCAGTTGAAGCCAATCGAGCCCGCGATGCCGGCTTCTTCAAAAAACCGCCGGCTCGAGGTAGCGCCGTTGGCGAAACTATACACATACACCCGGCTCGGGTGCTGCTCCGCGAGCGAGGTGTTTTGCGTGTCGAAGTGCGCGATGCCCCAAGTGCTCACCGCCAGCTTGTTGCCATCGCTGCTGAAACTGACCGAGGTGGGGCCGCCATTTTCCCGGACGTATTTATCGAGCTGGCGCACGCTGGTCAGCACGCCGGTGGTGCCGTTGAAGGTAAAGAGCTGGATGTTGCGCTCGTTGTCCGTCGCATCCGGCAGGGTAAGGTTCTGCTGGTGAAAGGCAGCGTTTGGATAACGCTGGATGGCAGCTCCGTCTTTCTGGACGTTGGGATTGTTCCACTGGTTGCCCACCACTACCCAATACTCGTCAGCAGTGCCACTTTTCGGAGTGTACCCAATGGTTACCGGCCGGGTACCACCCGAGGCCACTTTGCTTTTAAATGTCAGGTTGCCCGTTGGTTTGTCCAGCGCAAACACCGACACATCATTGCCGCCGGCATTGGTCACCAGCAAGTAGCTGCCGATTATTTGGACCGCGCCCTGGGCGTCGAAATCGCCGTGCGCGTCGCCACCGGCACTAACATTTGCCCCGCCATTGCTGGTGGTGGAGAAGGCTTTTTCATCCGTCAGCGAGCCGTCGTCGTGGCGGGAAAACCGCACTACATTGTTCAGGCTTTCGCCGTTGGTGGAGGTAAAAAGGTAACCCTTCACCGTATTGCTGGTAGTGTTATCGTCCTTTTTGCAGGACGAGACAGCAACTGTGCCGCTTATTGTCAGGAGGCCTAACAGACAGAATTTGGTTTGCATGATTTTCGTTTTTTGGTGGGATTTTTAGCTGATGGGAAGGATGTTTGGGGGGAGCGTCAGTTTTTTCGAGCGGCCGCGAGGGCTTCGCCCGCCGTCCAGACCGACGCGCCGAGCAGCACCAGGTCTTTCAGGATGAACTGGCCCGGCATGGGAGATATGAAGGGAAAGGATTGCCCGGCCTGGATGATGCCGGGCGTGGAAAGCAGGAAGGTGAGCGTGATGAGAAAGGTGACGATAGCGGCCAAGCTCCCAAAGAATGAAAGCTTTGGCAGGAACGGTCGGCAGCATATCAGCAGGCCGGTAGCTATTTCTACGAAACCCAATAATTGGGCAAACCCGGCTACCCTGAGGCTCCCCAGCAATCCTTTTAGAAAGGGGCTGTTTTCGGCGAGTGGCTTGACGCCTTCGGCCTCATACATCGTGAATTTCAAGCACCCAATCCAGATGAGAACAATGGCAAGCCCGTAGCGGATGATGATGGCGCCGGCTCGTTCGAACTGCCAAGCGTTTGGTTCCAGGTGTTGTATGCGGGCTTTTTCCATGACATTATCAGTTTTATCAGGTGGGTTTGCTGCACACTTAGAAGCAGTGCGGAGGGAATCCTTACAAGCCTTGTGTTTTTTTTAGCCGGAATGATGATTGCTACCACCGGCAGCCCGCCGCACCAAGCCGGGCCGCCAAGGCGCTCTGCCCGTCCCGCAGCGCGCTTCGCTTAATTGCCGGCCCGGCCAGCTTCAGCGGGTTTGGAGTGGGGCATGGGCATTGTAGTCGTCTATGCCCCGCCTGATGGGATGCATAGCGCGGACGCTGGCGACTAATGCGTTGAAACCACTGCGCCCGCTTATTGCCATGCCTTCGCAACTCGCGCCCGACGATACCACGCCGTATTTAGTAGATGGCATCCAGACTGCAACGCTGGTGGTGCTGGCGCTGCTCACCATTCTGCTGGGCATTGCGCCCGGCTTCATGAGCGGAATTCTGTAAAATCAGCTGTTGATAAAACGAAAAAGGCGACCTGGTTGGGTCGCCTTTTTCGTTTTATGCCGCCTATTTTTTCACCGTCCTCACCGAGTAATTTCTGAGTTCGCTATTTAAAAAAGCGTCAGCTTTATCTAGTCGTAAGCGCATCACAGCCGCGAAATGCAGCAACAGTGACTCGTATGTATTTTCGCTTTTTTCTAGCTCTACGAAGCCATTTACGCCCGCTTTGCGATACACTAATTCATAGACCAATGCACCCGCAGCATAACGCGGGTTACTGTTAAGCGCATACTTGAAACTATTGGTGTACAAATCTTTGAAACGAATAGTGGGGTACTTTTTAGTTAAGTCTTCCGAAACAGCCCGCAGGGTTTGCGGGTAGGGGGTGAAGCCATCAACTCCGCCTAGATAGGTCGCAATGCCTTCGGCCAAAAAGTAGTTGCTGACGGGGTGATAAAGCATGTGCGCGAACTCGTGCAAGTGTTGCTCACGCCCCCGGCCCGACAAGGTTCGGTTATACATTTTCTGGGTGAAACCAGTATGATAAGCCAGCCAATAATCCAGGTTGAATAATCGTCCCAACTCTTCCTCCGAATCCATCACGTAGAAATCGAAAGGTTTGGCATCCGTCAATTTTAGCGCGGCAACGACCGAATCGCAGAACGCGCTGGCCCGGCCGGCCCTGGCGGTACTGAAGTTAAAAGCGGCCGGGTAGTGAAACGTAATCCACGGGGTTGCATGCGTTTTCCAGGATACCAATACGTTGGCCCAGGTGTTTTCGAGCTTCCAATTACCGCTGCCATCTTTGGCCGCGTAGTAGCGCAGAATAAACGGCGGATTCCATTTCGTCTCGGTTATCCATGCGGCTGGATTTTCGGCGTAGAGCAGCACCCGGACGACGTACTTATTTCCCGTGGGCTCAATGCTCAGGACCGTGGGTTTGTAGGCGCTGAACGTTTGCCGGGCGGTAGTGCCAAAGAACAGAAAAGGCGCGGCTAAATCGGCTTTTTCGTGGCGCCTGGTGAAATAATAGTCCGTTTCGGCCGCATTCCAATACGGGTTGGCATAGAGGCTATCGGGCTTGGCGCGCAGGTAGTTACCGACCAACTGGTAAACCTCTTTCACGTTTTGCTGCGAAGTGTCCACGCGGGCGGTCAGGCCCATAACCTGGCCCGTGGCCGCCTGCACCCCCAAAACACACAATAAAAGAATGCAAGGAAGCCGACGCAATGACACTTTTTTCATCTCCAAGCAGGGCAATTATTTTCAAGCTACTGCACAGACCACTAATGCGTAGTGAGGTTGCGCATAAATGGCAGGGGTGAGCCAGTGACGGCGCGCTCCGCAGCAAAACCTTCTCCAAATGCAGGCTGGCACTCGCCGCTATCCAATTTTCCAACTACGGCCGCTACGCTTCCTCAGCAGCTTCAGCCGCAGCGCGGCGCGGCCGCCGCACAGACGCTCGACAGGCCCTCCAAGGAATCCGGACTTACGCCAATGCGTCGTTTTACAGTTCCAGCGGGGTCGTACCCGCTGGGGCTTCGTAAAGTAAGTCGGATAAATAGCGCGCGGCTCCGGCTTCACTGCTAGCCGTAAAAAGCAACAGGGAAAAGCCTCCATTTCGGAAGCTTTTCCCTGTTGCTTTTTACGGCTAGTGGCCTTGCCGGCCGCCGGCCTTATGCCTGCACTTTCACGTCGTAGCGGTCCAGCATCATCACTTTGTCCCAAGCTTTCACGAATTGCTTCACGAAGCGCTTATGGCCATCGGCCCCGGCATACACTTCGGCCACGGCGCGCAGCTGGCTGTTGGCCCCAAATACGAGGTCGGCGCGGGTGGCCGAGTAGCGGTTTTTGCCCGAAGCACGGTCCGTGAGCCAGAAGGTATGGCCGCGCGAGTCCGACTTTTTCCAGTCGTAGTCGGTGCTGGTGAGCACGGTGAAGAAGTCGTTGGTGAGCACGCCCACGCGGTCGGTGAAGATGCCGTGGTCGGAACCGTCGTGGTTGGCGTTCATGGCGCGCAGGCCGCCGGTGAGCGCCACCCACTCGGGAGCGGTGAGCGACAGGAGCTGCGCCTTGTCGAGGAACATATCCTCCGGGGCCACGTGCTGGGCAATCTTGTTGAAGTCCTGGTCGAGGTAGTTGCGGAAGCCGTCGGCCACCGGCTTCAGCCAGGTGAACATCTCGATGTCGGTCAGCTCCTGCGTGGTGTCGCGGCGGCCGGGGGTGAAGGGCACCTCGGTTTCCACGCCCGCATCGGCAGCTGCTTTTTCGAGGGCCGCGCAGCCGCCGAGCACGATGAGGTCGGCCAGCGACACGCGCTTGCCGCCCTTATTCTCCTGGTTCTGGTTGTCCTTGTCCTGGCCGTTGAAATCGGCCAGCACCGCTTGCAGCGCCGCGATAACGGGCACCGTGCGGCGGTTAATTTCCCAGTCCTTCTGCGGGGCCAGGGCGAGGCGTCCGCCGTTGGCACCACCGCGCTTGTCGCTCTGGCGGTGCGTCACGGCCGAAGAGAAGGCAGTATACACCAGGTCGGAAGCCGAAACATCGGTGGCCAGAATGGCCTTTTTCAGCGAAGCGATGTCGGCTGCATCCACCAGGGCGTAGTCGGCTACGGGGATGGGGTCCTGCCACAGCAGGTCGTCCTCATTCACCTTTTCGGGGCCGAGGTAGCGCTCGCGCGGGCCCATATCGCGGTGGGTCAGCTTGTACCAGGCCTTCGAGAAAGCCTGGGTGAAGGCATCGAAATCGTTGAGGAATTTCTCGCACACCTTGCGGTATTCGGTGTCTACTTTCAGGGCAATGTCGGAGGTCATCATCATCAGGTCGTTCATCTGACCTTCAATGTGCGCATCGGGCGTTTTGGGGGCATTTTTATCCACCGGCGTCCACTGCAGCGAGCCGGCCGGGCTCTTGGTCTGCTCCCACTCAAACTTGAACAGGTTGGTGAGGTAGTCGTTGTCCCACTGCGTGGGGTTGGGCGTCCAGCTGCCCTCGATGCCGTTGGTGCTCGTGTTTTCGGCGTTGCCCTTGCCCTTGGGGTTGTGCCAGCCCAGGCCCATCTGCTCCATCGGAGCAATTTCGGGCTGCGCGCCGATTTCGGCGGCCGGCACCATGCCGTGGCTCTTGCCGAAGGCGTGGCCGCCGGCAATCAGGGCCACGGTTTCCTCGTTGTTCATGGCCATGCGGGTGAACGTAATCCGAATATCGCGGGCCGAGCCCAACGGGTCGCCTTTGCCGTAGGGGCCTTCGGGGTTCACGTAAATCAGGGCCTGATGCGAGGCGGCCAGCGGGTTTTCCAGGTCGTAGTCGGCATCGCCGTTGCGGCCGCGCCACCGCTTGTCGCGGGTCACCATCTCATCGGGCGTGTGTTTCTTGTGCCCGTCCCATACCTCGGGGCCCCAGTAGGTGCTGTCGTCGGCCTCCCAGGCATCGTGCCGGCCCCCGGCGAAGCCGTAAGTAGGAAAGCCCATGATTTCCAGCGCGCAGTTGCCGGTCAGCACAATCAGGTCGGCCCAGGAGAGCGAGCTGCCGTACTTCTGCTTGATGGGCCAGATGAGGCGGCGCGACTTGTCGGTGTTGCCGTTATCCCACCAGCTGTTGATGGGCGCGAAGCGCTGCAGCGCCTCGCCGGCGCCGCCCCGGCCGTCGGAGATGCGGTAAGTGCCGGCCGAGTGCCAGGCCATGCGAATCATCTGCGGGCCGTAGTTATTGTAGTCCGACGGCCACCAATCCACCGAAGAAGTCAGGAAGCCCTTGATTTCGGTTTTCAGCGCCTCCAGGTCGATGGCATTGAAGGCTTCGGCATAATTGAAGTCCTCGCCGAGGGGGTTGGCCCCGGCGGCGTTGTGGTGTAGCAGCTCCACGCGCAGCCGGTTGGGGTACCAGTCGGAGAGCGTGGGCGAAGCGCCTTCCGCGCCGCCGATGCGGTCGCCGCCGAAGGGGCATTTGCCCTCCATTTCGAAGGTCTTGGTGTCAGTCTTGTCGTGGCTCATGTTTAGCATGATGGATTTACTCTAAGATTGGGGATTGTAAGGCAAGGGGGGGGGGGATTTT
>JALYUH010000024.1 GCA_030853985.1 Bacteroidota bacterium
CGGTCGTTGCCCATCCGGCCACCCATGCGCATTCCTTTGAATACGCGCGAAGGCCACGAGCAAGCACCAATCGAACCGGGGTGACGCAGGCGGTTGTGCTGGCCGTGGGTCTGGCCACCAACACCCTGGAAGTTGTAACGCTTTACAACGCCCTGGAAACCCTTGCCTTTGGAAGTACCAACTACGTCAACAAACTCGCCTTCCTCGAAGAGGGTAGCGTCGATGGTTGCGCCAGCGGCGTAGGTCGATTCAGCGTCGAGGCGGAATTCAACTAGTTTTTTCTTGGGGGTAGTCCCAGCTTTAGCAAAGTGACCAACCAAGGCTTTGGTGGTGTTCTTGGCTTTTTTCTCGCCGTACCCAATTTGAATGGCGGTGTAACCGTCATTCGCGATAGTCTTAACCTGCGTCACTACGCACGGACCCGCTTCGATGAGCGTGCAGGGAATATTTTTCCCATCCGGAGTGAAGAGGCTTGTCATACCGATTTTCTTACCGATGATGCCAGGCATTCTGTTATTGATTAAATGACACAAAAAGAAAACGACCGAATGCCGTTTTCGCTAAGGGAGTGCAAAGATAGGAAAAAAGGCCGGTGAATCACAAGGTGAACCGGAAATATTTTCTCAGTGAGGCTGTTAGCTCGGTGTTTCGGGTTCTCTGTATAGTGGGCAAGCCCCACATCTTATGCCGGTCGCCAGCAAGAGTCCTCCTCGTCGCTGGGCAGGGAGCCTTGCATCGCTAACAGTAGGAAGAACACCACGAAGGCCAGCCCAATCTGCGTTTCCAGCGTGTATTCGACCAAAAAGGACAAGGCGATGCTGACGTATTGGGCCAGTAGCAGCGGCGCGTGCTTGCAGCGGGCCCACCACGCAGGGTAAAACAGCCCGACGCAAAACACCAGCAGCCCCAATGCGCCGTAGGCGGCCAGGTTATAGAGGTACTGATTATGGGGCTGGATATAGAACTCGGGACCCATTTCGGGGTAAAGTTTAGCATAGCGCCTGGCCATTTCGCTTTCCAGGTCTGGCTTGCTCACGCCCACCAGCTTGTTATCGGACCAGATAGCTAGCGCGGCTTTGTACGAGTACACCCGCGCGGCGATGGAGAAGTTCTTGCCCTCGGAGCTGTTGGTCTGCTTAACCTTGCCAACGTCCTCCTGCGTGTTGTAAACCTTGTTGCGAAACGTGGGGAACGCCACGAAGCTGAGGACCGGCAGCAGCACCAATACCGCTGCCAACAGACCCGCCCGCTTCCACTGCCGCTTCCGAAGCACCAGCCACAGGATGGCCAAGCCACCCAACGCATAAAACGTCATCTCGCCGCTACGTACCGCCAGCAGGTGCAGGAATAGCGCGAGGGCTACAATGGCCCCGATTACCCACGGCCGCCACGCCTGACGCACCGCATCATGGGCCAGCAGCAGTGCGCCGGCCGCAATGGCGAGCGTAATAATGAGGCTAAAGCGAATGTGGTCCGGCTCAGTCGGCATCACCTTCGAATGCAGGTAGCTTTCGTTGATTGCGCTGGCGTGCAGCAGGTAGTTGATAGTTGCCCCAACGGCCGCCAGCAGCGTCATCGCCACTAGCAGCAGCCACAGCCACCGCAGGTACCGGCTCGGTAATGCTGGCAGCAACCAGAAGGCCAAGGGCAGCAGCAGAAACGGCAGCTGCAACACCACGTCCTTGCCGTATTCGCCCATATTGGCTACATCCGTGTTCAGCCCCTGAATAAGGTGCAGCAGAAACACCAAAGCCAAGCTTCCGAATACTGGCCACAGCTGCCAGTTGGCAATTCGACGGTAAACAACGGCGTAGGTGATTCCAGTAAAAGCGATGCCGGCCATGCCGATGCTAGGCAGTATTCGGAACCAATTGGCAATGAAAATACCGACGATGACGCAGCTGCAGAAAAAGAGGGCGGTGCGGTGCAGGCGGGGAATTGTGAAAGTGGATTGCATAATTGCAGAATAAGGCTCTCCTATAGTTCTACCTTATGAATCGTGCAATAATATTTAGGGTCGCATCCAGAAACCATACAACCGCCCAAATACACTTTGCCTTGTTTGGCCTTTTTCATCAACACGTTTCCTGGTAGACCATACGCTATAGGAATAATATTATCAGTGTGCCCGCCGATACAGTTTGGCTTAATACCCTTCGTGTAGATGAACTTACAAGGCCCAGGAAATGCGATAATGAGCTTGGAACTGTTTTCTGTCACAGCTACATTCTCTACTGTTTCAGTTCGATAGCCTATGCTCTCGATTTGGATGCTGTAAATGCCGACTGCGACTTTCTCAATTCTGAATTCACCGCTACTATCCGTACTAGCGCCTGACACTGTCTTGTCTCCTTGCTTTAGTAGTATAGTAGCTCCAGCAAATCCTTGATTCGTCGCGCCCTCGGTTACTCGACCAATCAAATAACTGGTCTGACATAAGCCAGTGAGTGACTTGATAAGACAAAGCATCAAGAGGGCAAATTTCATAAGTGCGTTTTTGCTCGTTGGGCGCAAGTTCTAAAGAAAAAGCCCCACCGCGACAAATCACGGTGGGGCTTTAACTCAATTAACACTAAAATCGAATCCTCAGACTTTGATTTCTACGTCAACGCCGCTGGGCAATTCCAGCTTCATCAGGGCATCAACGGTTTTCGACGAGGTCGAGAAGATGTCCACGAGGCGCTTGTAGGTGCAAAGCTGGAACTGCTCCCGGCTCTTCTTGTTCACGTGGGGCGAGCGCAGCACGGTGAACTTTTCCTTTTGGGTCGGCAAAGGAATCGGGCCGCTTACAATGGCACCGGTGGCCTTCACAGCTTTCACGATTTTCTCGGCCGATTTGTCTACGAGGTTGTGGTCGTAGGACTTCAGCTTAATGCGGATTTTCTGGTTCATTGGGGGTTTTGGTCCGATTGACCAAGTTAGTGACCGGTATTATTTACTTCCTTTTACTTTGGCTATGATGGCTTCGGCCATGTTGGTCGGCACCTGCTCGTAGTGCGAGAACGTGAGCGAAGCCGAAGCCCGACCCGACGAAATCGTACGCAGTGCAGTTACGTAGCCGAACAGCTCCGACAGCGGAACGTCGGCTTTGATGAGCTGGGCACCACCTTTAGTGTCCATGCCTTTCATCAGACCACGACGACGGTTCAGGTCACCAGTTACGGGACCCGTGTACTCGTCGGGGCAAACCACTTCCACGCTCATGATGGGCTCGAGCAATTTCGGGCCAGCCTGGCGAGCAGCTTCGCGGAAACCACCACGGGCGGCGAGTTCGAACGACAAGGCGTCCGAGTCAACGTCGTGGAACGAGCCGTGGTAAAGCTTCACTTTCATGCCCTCAATCGGGAAGCCAGCCAACGGACCCTGCTTCATGGCTTCTTCAAAACCCTTCTGGATGGGGGCAATGAATTCGCGGGGGATAACACCGCCCACAATGGCGTTGTCGAACTCGAAGCCGGGCTTTTCCGGGTCGGTCTCTTTCGGACCGAGCTCAAACACGATGTCGCCGAATTTACCGCGGCCACCGGTCTGCTTCTTGTAGGTTTCGCGGTGGTCGACTTTCTTGGTGAGAATCTCCTTGTAGGCCACCATTGGGGCACCCTGGTTGATTTCCACTTTGAATTCACGACGCATGCGGTCGATGATGATTTCCAAGTGCAACTCGCCCATGCCGCGCAACACCGTCTGACCAGTCTCGGGGTCGGTGTGAACTTTCAGCGTGGGGTCTTCCTCGATAAGCTTGGCGATGGCCATGCCCATTTTATCAACGTCGGCCTGCGTCTTCGGCTCAATAGCGTAGCCAATTACCGGCTCGGGGAAGCTCATCGACTCGAGGACGATAGGGTGCTTCTCTTCGCTCAGCGTATCGCCGGTGCGGATATCTTTGAAACCAACACCTGCAGCAATGTCGCCCGCCTGGATTTTATCAATCGGGTTCTGCTTGTTGGAGTGCATCTGCATGAGGCGCGAGATACGCTCCTTCTTGCCAGTGCGGTTGTTGAGCACGTACGAGCCAGCGTCGAGCACGCCGCTGTAGCAGCGGAAGAAGCACAGACGGCCAACGAACGGGTCGGTAGCAATTTTGAAGGCCAGCGCGGTGAACGGCTCCGTGTTATCGGGGTGACGCTCAATTTCAGCCCCGGTGTCGGGGTCGGTACCGATGATGGCGGGCATGTCGAGGGGCGACGGCAGGTAGGCCATAACGGCATCCAGCATCGTTTGAACACCCTTGTTTTTGAAGGCCGAACCGCAGAGTACGGGCGAGAATTTCATGTCGATAACCGCCTGGCGGATAACAACCATCATTTCCTCTTTCGTAATGGAATCGGGGTTGTCGAAGAATTTCTCCAGCAACGCGTCATCATACTCAGCCACGCTCTCAACGAGCTTCTGACGCCACTCGGCTACCGTCTCAACGAGGTCCTCGGGAACGGGGATTTCGTCGTAGGATTTGCCTTCGGTTTTGTCGTCCCACACGATGGCTTTGCCAGTGAGCAAGTCAACTACACCTTTGAACGTGTCTTCAGCGCCAATCGGAATCTGCAGGGGAATGGGGTTAGCGCCCAGTTTCTCCTTGATTTCATTCACGGCCTTGAAGAAGTCGGCACCAGCGCGGTCCATCTTGTTCACGAAGCAGATACGGGGCACGCTGTACTTGTCAGCCTGACGCCATACAGTCTCGGACTGCGGCTCAACGCCCGAAACGGCGCAGAACAGTGCCACAGCACCATCGAGCACACGCAGCGAACGCTCTACTTCTACCGTGAAGTCAACGTGGCCGGGGGTGTCAATCAGGTTGATTTTGTACTGCTTGGTATCCGGCGTCGGGTCACCCTTGATGTCGGTGGGGTAGTTCCAGAAGGTCGTGGTAGCAGCCGAAGTAATCGTGATGCCGCGCTCCTGCTCCTGCTCCATCCAGTCCATCGTGGCGGCACCATCGTGCACTTCCCCGATTTTGTGGGTTTTACCCGTGTAGTACAGAATACGCTCCGAAGTCGTGGTCTTACCGGCGTCGATGTGCGCCATAATCCCGATGTTACGGAGGTAGTAAAGTTCTTTATTAACGGCCATTGTTACAATGAGTGAGTTTGTGAATAAGCGAATGAGTGAATCAGTGATTAGGTTCCGCTAGGGTTAAATCACTCATTCACTCATTCACTCATTCGCACTTGTTTAGAAACGGAAGTGCGAGAAGGCCTTGTTGGCCTCAGCCATGCGGTGGGTGTCGTCTTTCTTCTTAACGGCAGCACCTTCGCCTTTAGCAGCGGCGATGATTTCGCCAGCCAGCTTGTCCTTCATGGTCTTCTCACCACGACGACGGGCGTACTGAATCATCCACTTGGCACCCACCGAAATGCGGCGGTCGGCGCGCACTTCAATCGGAACCTGGAAGGTAGCACCACCTACGCGGCGGCTCTTTACTTCCACGGTGGGCATCACGTTGTTCAACGCTTTGCGCCACATTTCGAGGCCGCTCTCCTTGGTGCGCTGCTCCACGAGGTCGCAGGCGTCATAGAAGATGGTGTACGCGAGGTTTTTCTTACCGTCGTACATCATGTAGTTCACAAAGCGGGTTACCAGCGTCTCCTTGTACTTAGGGTCCGGCAGCAAGATGCGCTTTTTTGGTTTTGACTTTCTCATGAT
>JALYUH010000367.1 GCA_030853985.1 Bacteroidota bacterium
ACATTGCCGTGTTCGACGACGAGGCTATTCGCTTCGCCGAGTTTGTGGCCGACTATGACCACGCCTTCCGCCTGCCTTCGGGCGAGCCGGCCGACAACCTCTACCACCGCGTGGCCGAGTTCCTGAAAACCAAGGAGCCCGGCCAGGTCGACTCCGATGAGGTGCAGCAGATTAAGGGCCTCATCCGGCGCGGCGAGGCCAAAAGCGCCCTGCGCTATGCTGGCCTCGACCCCGACACCCGCGCCCACTTCCAGGATTTGCCCTTTTATGAAACCGGCCGCGTGCGCAAAAAGCCCCTCGGCGAGGAGGACCTGCGCCTGACCATGGAGCTGCTCAACCGCCTGCAGCCCCAGCAGATTTACGCCGCTGGCGACCTTTCGGACCCGCACGGCACCCACCGGGTGTGCCTGGCCGCCATTTTCGAGAGCCTCGCCCGCCTCAAAGCCTCGGGCACGCCCTGGCTCGACGACTGTTGGGTGTGGCTCTACCGCGGGGCCTGGCAGGAATGGGACGTGGACCAGATTGAAATGGCCGTGCCGCTCTCGCCGCAGGAGCTCACGCGCAAGCGCCGCGCCATCTTCAAGCACCAGAGCCAGAAGGACCGGCCGCTGTTCCCGGGGGCCGACCAGCGCGAATTCTGGCAGCGTAGCGAGGCCCGCAACCGCACTACCGCCAAGCTCTACGACGAACTGGGCCTGCCCGAATATGAGGGCATCGAGGCTTTCGTGCGCTGGCAGTTTTAGGGCGTTTTTGGCCCGATAAAGCCACTTTACGAGCACAACCCAGTACAAAAACTGGTTGTACTGTTGCGGCAGTTTATACAAGTCCTAGCATGAACCATTACGTTAACCGCCTCTATCAGATTGCCAGCCAGCCAAGTAGGCGCATTATCGGGCTCATGTCGGGCACTTCGCTCGATGGGCTCGACGTGGCTTTGTGCCGGCTCGCCGGCCACGGCCCAAACACGCGCCTCACGCTGGAGTACTTCCAGACCGTGCCGTATGACGAGGACACCAAAAGCCGCATCCGCGAAGTGTTTGCCCGCGACTCGGTGAGCCTGGAGTCCCTCACGCTCCTCAATCCGTGGCTGGGGCAACTGCACGCCCGCGCCGTGCTAGCCTGCCTGGCCGAGTGGCAAATAGCGCCGGCCGAAGTCGACCTCATCGCCAGCCACGGCCAGACCGTCTACCACGCCCCGCGCCACCAGCACCAGCACCCCGATTTCAATCTCAACGCGACCCTGCAAATCGGCGACGGCGACCACCTCGCCGTGACCACCGGCATTATCACGCTTTCCGATTTCCGCCAGAAGCACGTGGCCGCCGGGGGCGAAGGGGCCCCGCTGGCTGCCTACGGCGACTTCCTGCTGCTTAGCAGCCCCGCCGAGGAACGGCTGCTGCTCAACCTCGGCGGCATTGCCAACTTCACCTACCTGCCCTGCGCCGGGGGCGATGCCACCACTGCCTTCAGCACCGACACTGGGCCCGGCAACACCCTACTCGATGCCACGGTGCGCGCCCACCGCCCCAACCTAGCCTACGACGAAGACGGCCGCTTGGCCCTGGCCGGCCACCCGCACGCCGGCTTACTGGCCGCGCTGCTGGCCCACCCCTTCTTCGCCGCGCCCCTGCCCAAAACCACCGGCCCCGAACTGTTCGGCCCCGCCTACCTGGCCGCCGCCCAACAGCGCAGCGCCACCGAAACCCTGCCTCTGGAAGACCTGCTGGCCACGTTGGCCGAGTTCAGCGCCGTGGGCGTGGCGCGGGCGGTGCAGCTGGCTTTTGCGGGCCGCCCCGCCCCCCCGGCCGGGTACGCCAGCGGCGGCGGCGCGCACAACCCCGCCCTCATGCAGGCGCTGGCTCGGCACCTGTCCGGCACCCACTTCGGCCGCACCGACGAGCTGGGCGTACCCGGCGATGCCAAAGAAGCCATCCTGTTCGCGGTGCTGGCCAACGAGGCCGTAGCGGGCACACCGGTAGCCATTGGCGCGGGCCGCCAGCGGGTGCCCGCCGTGAGCATGGGCAAAGTGTCGTTTCCGGGGTGAGTTTAGAACAGCGAACGGCCCGAACAGCGAACGGCTTGAACAGTGAGCGTCATGCCCATCTGGCGTCCGCGTAGCCGAAGCATCT
>JALYUH010000376.1 GCA_030853985.1 Bacteroidota bacterium
TACTTGGGGGTCTGGTCCAGGTCCTTCGTGCACGAGGTGCTCAGGCTGGTTAGGGCGGTGCCTACGCTAAGGGTAATTAACCCCCGGAATAATACGTTCTTCATGAGGAGTGGGAATTAAAAGCCGAGAGCCAGGCCAAGCGTGTAAGTGCGGGCAGTAGGGTAAAAGTTCCGGTCGATGCCGTTGGGAAGTTCGGGGTCAACACCGGTGTATTTGGTGATGAGGAAGGCATTTTGCACGTTGCCGGTGATGCGCAACGACGAAGTGCCGAACACTTTGCCCACGTTGTAGCCGAGCGAGATGTTCTGGCAGCGCAGGAACGAAGCATTTTCCACGTAATAGTCTGAGAATACCTGCTGGGTGGTGAAACCCGTGTTGCGAACGTTGGGGTTCAGGTTATTTACGAAACCCAGCGACGTTTGGGCGTTGGCGTAGTTGGCCAATGTGGCGGCGTTGCCATTATAGGCGTAGTTGCCGAGGTTGCTGCGCAGCGTGAAGGCAAATACCAGCTTCTTGTAGGTCACGTTCGAGCTGAAGCCCAGGGTTACGAGCGGGGCCGCCTGCTTGTAGGTGTAGAAGTCATCGACGGTGTTGCCATTGCCGTTGCGGTCCACGTACACGCTCTGCAGGGGGCGGCCATCGGGGCCGTACACCTGCTGGTACACATAGAAGGAATTGCTGGGCTGGCCCACGGCGTTGATTTGACCGGTGAAGCCGGTGCCACCACCAATGTCGCCGGTCTTATAGCCGGGAAAACCGGCCAGCTGACGGCCCAGGTCGGTGATTTTGTTCACGTTGTAGGCACCGTTCAGGTTCACATCCCAGTTCAGGTCTTCCGAGCGCAGCACGCCGTAGTTCAGGCCTACTTCAACCCCGCGGTTGCGCAGCGAGCCGATGTTGGCATCGAGGCGGTCGGTCAGGTTCGAGCCGGCGGGCTGGTTCACGCGCGCCAGCAAGTTGGTGGCGGTGCGCTGGTATACGTCGATGGTCGCGGTGAGGCGGTTTTCGAGGAAGCCCAGGTCCAGGCCGGCGTTGTAGGTGTTGGTGGTTTCCCAGGTCAGGGTGCTGTTGTAGCCCTGCGGCCCGGTGATGAAGCCCGTAGCGCCGTTGCCGAACAGGTACTGCGAGCCCGACGAGCCCAGCACGTAGCGCGGCTGCGTGTCGTAGTAGCCCTGGCCGAGGTCCTGCTGGCCCGTACGGCCGTAGCCGGCGCGCAGCTTCAGCTCCGAGATGGTGTTGTTATCCTTCAAGAAATCCTCGTTTTTCACGCGCCAGGCCAGGCCCAGCGCCGGGAACCAGCCGCTGCGGTAGCCAGCGCGGAAGCGCGAGGTGTTATCGTTCCGGATGGTAGCGGTCAGCAGGTACTTGTCTTTCACGTTGGCCGTAGCGCGGCCGAAGTAGGAGAGCAGCACCAGCTTGCCGTAGTAGTCGGTGTTGGTCAGTTTCTGGTCGGAGTTGATAAGCGTGCTGCGGTCCGAGCGGTAGGTCAGGAAATTCGGACCCTGAAACGAGAAATCCTGGTAGGCGTAGCCGCCCTGCACGTCGAACTTGGTGCCGCCCACCTGCTTGCCGTAGGCCAGGTAGGCTTCCAGCAGGTGCATGTCTTTGTTCTGGGCGTACTCCTTGTAGTTGCCGTTCAGGCCGGGCACCGCCGAAGTGGTGTTGTAGTTGCCGAAATCGGTGGGGGCGATGTCCTTGTAGCCCCGGCCGCGCGAGGCGTCCAGGCCCAGGTTCAGGTTGGCGCGCAGGCCTTCGATGCCGTGTACTTTGTAGTCCAGCTGCACGTTGCCAATCAGGCGCTGCACCCGGCTGATGTCGCGGGTATTGATGAGGGAAGCTACCGGGTTGCCGGGCGCGTTGCCCAGCGGTCCCCCGGTGCCAGTGTTCAGGAACTGGTAGTAGCCGCCGTAGCGCGAGAAGCGCGACTCGTCCGACGTCACCGGCTGGGTGGGGTCGTAGAGGGCCGCCCCGGCCACCGTGCCGTAGTCGGCAAAGCGGTTATCGACCACGGTGCCTTTGGCATTCACGTCGATGCGCAGGTGGCCGTCGAGGATAGTTGGGCTCAGGCTCACCGAGCCCGAGTTACGCTGCAGCTTGTTGGTGATGACAATGCCCTCCTGGTTCAGGTTGCCGTAGGAAACCCGGAACGGAACCTTGCCCACGCTGCCAATCAGGCTCACGGTGTTGTCGTAGGTAGCGGCGGTACGGAAAATCTCGTTCTGCCAGTTGGTATTGGCCGTGCCGAGGGTCTTGTACTGCGAGTCCAGGCCGTTGGTCTTAATCAGGCCGCGAAACTCATCGGCCGACAGCGTCTCGTAGCGGCGGGCCACCGTCGAAATGCCCGTCTGCGAGTTCAGTTCCACGCGGAGCTTTTCGCCTTGCAGGCCCTTTTTGGTGGTGATGAGGATAACCCCGCCCGAAGCGCGGTTGCCGTAGATAGCCGTGGCCGAAGCATCCTTCAGGATGGTGAACGTGGCAATGTCGCTGGGGTTAATCAGCGAAAGCGGGTTCGAAGCGCCGTCGATGCCGTTCTTATCTACCGGCACGCCGTCGATTACGTACAGCGGGTCGCTGTTGGCATTCAGCGACGAGTTGCCGCGGATGCGGATGGTGGACGAAGCGCCCGGCGCACCGCCGGCCGAGGTGATGCTCACGCCGGCCACTTTGCCCTGAATGAGCTGCTCGGGGTTGGTTACCTGGCCCTGCACAAACTGCTTGGCATCGACCGTGGCCACGGCCCCGGTGATGTCCTGGCGGCGCTGGGTGCCGTAGCCGACTACTACCGCTTCGGCCAGCTGCGTGGTGTTTTCGCCCAGCGTGGCATCGGCCGAGGCGTTCTGGCCGGCCACAACCGTTACCGGAAGGCGCGACGAAGTGTAGCCGATGAACGAAATAACCAGTGTGTGCGGACCCGCCGGCACGTTGGGAATGTTGAAGGTGCCATCAACGTTCGACGAGCTGCCCAGCGTCGAGCCTTCCACCAGCACCGTGGCGCCCGGAATGCCCGAACCCTTGTTGTCGAGCACCTTGCCGCTAATGGAACCGGTCTGGGCCTGGGCTCGGGTTGAAAAGCCGAAACCCGCTAGCAGCAGCAGGAATAGCAGCTTTGCTAAATAGGGGTGTTTCATAGAAACAAAGAGGTTAAAAAAAAGTGGTGGGAAAAAAACTGATTATTTGGGGCTGCAAGTTACCAAAGAATAGCATTAAAGCGCGTTTATCCCCTTTTTTTCCAAACGATTGCGAGAATTGACAGCTACTCTTCCCCAAACGATTGGAAGCGGCGGCAACGCTGAATACTACCGTTAAAATGAAAATTATATTTAATCAGTTAGCTATTAATCAGCATGTTGATAAAACACGCAATGGTATTACGACAACTACCGATTAACGCACAATTATCGATAACCGGAAATTGGATAATGATTGCAAACGTTAGCGCAAGCGTGCGTTAAATTGGCGCAATAAATTGCGGGTAATTTTTGCAAACGTTAGCACACTGGCGCGCTAACGTTTGGGCTTTGCGGGGAGCGGTTTCGTAACAGCAAAGTTTGGCGCTTGGTTTGCCTTGCTGCCGGTACTGCAAAACAGTGGTCCCCGTCGGTTTGCGGGGAGCTGGCCGAGCAGGCGGTGAAGTTGCGGCACCAGGACCAACCCGCTACATTTGGCTTTTCCCTGTCTCATGAAAAACCGCTTACTGCTCCTCCTCCTGCTGCTGGCGGGCACGGGCTCTGCCGCCCAGGCCCAGTCGCGGCCCAACATGAAAAAGCCGGCGAAAGGCAAAGCCGGGGCAACGAAAAACGCTCCCAAGCCGCCACCCGTCTACGCGCCCATCGTTATTCAAAAGGCATCCGACAGCGAGGACGGCCCGCCGCCGGTGGTAGTGAATAAGGTGAAGCTCAAAAAGCCCGTGCTGGTGTACTACCAAGAGCCGGCCCCTGGCAAGGTGGTGCAGCAGCTCATCATGTCGGAAGAAAACCTGCCCCTGCTCAAAACCAATGACCTGGAACACCTCATGCAGCGCCGCGAGGTGTTTGTGGATGGCCTGGGCAACCTGGCCCTACCGGGCAGCGACGTGAACAAAATGCGCCTGCTGGGCACTAGCACCGTGGCCGAAGACAACCGCCGCCCTGCCGGCGACGGTCGCAGTTTCTACTCGCGCCTCAAAGTGCCGTCGTCAGGCTTCCTGTACGTGGTGCGCGAGTCGGCCGAGGAGTACCGGCACTTCGTGAAAGGCCCGCAGCAGAAGGGGGCCATGCTTGATTTTCAGGTGAATGGCCTGCCGGGCATCGACTCGGTGCGCGCGGCCTATACCTTGCGCAAAACCGACAGTTCGGAGCGCGGAGCCGGCACTGGCGAAACCATTCGCTAGCGCAGCACAACTTTTATTGGTGATGAACATTCGATTGCTACTGGCAGGCCTGTTATTAGGGAGCGCCGTTCCTGCCACTGCCCAAGTGGTGCTGAAGATTACGCGAGTGCCTGCCAGTACCCCACCGGCCGACACCCTTTTCGTGGCCGGCTCCTTCAACGGTTGGAACCCGCACAACCCACAGTTTGCGCTGCGCCGCACTGCCGATGGCACCTACCAAATCCGCTTGCCACTAAGCCCGGAGCCAGCCGAATACAAGTTTACGCGCGGCAGCTGGGCCACGGCCGAACTGGACGCTAAAAACCAACCCATTGCCAACCGCCGGGCCGACTTAAGCACCGCCCGCGAGATTACGCAGGAGGTAGCAGCCTGGGACAACCAGCGCGGCAGCGCGGCACCTAAAAAGCACACGGCCAGCCCGCAGGTTCACGTACTGGCCGAAGCCTTTGCGATGCCCCAGCTGGGCCGCACGCGCCGGGTACTGGTGTACCTGCCCGCCGACTATGCGGCCCAGCCGAAGCGCCGCTACCCGGTGCTGTACTTGCACGACGGGCAAAACGTGTTTGATGCCGCCACCAGCTTCAGCGGCGAATGGGGCATCGACGAAACCCTCGACCAGCTGCGCCAAGCCGGCCAGGATGCCACCGGCAGCATTGTGGTGGCCGTGGATAACGGCAACGAGTTTCGCTCCGACGAATACATTCCCTGGCGCAGCGAAGGGCTGAAAGGCCAGGCGCACCAGGGCGGGCAGGGCGGGGCCTACGTCGATTTCCTGGCCCTCACGCTGAAACCCTACGTAGATGCCCACTACCGCAGCCGGCCCGATGCCGCCCACACCGGCATTGCCGGTTCCAGCCTGGGCGGGCTGATTTCGGTTTACGCGGCCTTGAAATACCCGCGCGTGTTCGGTGAGGTGGGCGCTTTCTCGCCAGCTTTCTGGGTGTGTAACGATTCCCTGAAGGCCTATGCCAGAACGCATCCTGCGGCGCGCACGGCCCGGTTTTATTTCGTGTGCGGGCCGAAGGAGTCGGAAACCATGCTGCCCCTTATGGCGCAGTGGCGCGCCGAGCTGCGGGCCGAGGGCGTGCCGGCCGCCAACCTCTCGTTTCACGCCCCGGCCGATGGCGCGCACAAGGAGTGGTTTTGGCAGCGCGAGTTTCCGGCCGCTTATCGGTTTTTGGTGCGGCCTACGTCAGCAGTGGTGGGCCCGAAAGCTAATTAGCAGACGCTTGGGCGCAGACCATGCCGTAGGCAGTGGTTGCTGACTTATGCTTAAAAAGGGTTCCGGAGCACCGGATTTGTATAAAATTTCGGGTTTGCTTGCCGCAGTGTCAGCATTGCTACTCTATCTTTGCAACGCGCTTCAGCCGAAGCGCCTTCTCAACATGAACGCACATCGTACTTCCCAGGCTTGGTGGTGGCAGCTCCGAAACATCGGACCGGCCTTGCTGTGCGCCTCGTGAAGTCAACCTGATTTTACCTGCAATCACAAAAAGCCCGGCCCGCCAGCCGGGCTTTTTCTGTTTTTGCCGTATTCCTTTTCAACCTCGTGCCTTACCAACTCATCACCCGCTCCCGCCGCCTGCTCGCCGATACCGTAACGCCGGTGGGCCTGTTTCTGCGCCTGCGCGACCAGTACGCCAACTGCCTGCTGCTGGAAAGCGCCGACTACCACGGCCAGCAAAACGCCTTCAGCTACGTGGTGTGCGAGCCGCTGGCCACGTTTGAGCTGCGGCGCGGCGGGGTGCTGCGCCAGCTGCTGCCCGCCGCGCTCGAAACCACCGAAACCCTGGCTCATCCGCGCGAGGCGCTGGCCCGGCTGCGCGACTTCGCCGCCGCCGGCACGCCCGATGCGGCGGCCGCCAAGCTGCCCTTCATCAGCACTGGCCTGTTTGGCTACATGGGTTATGAGGCGGTGCAAAGCTTTGAGGACGTAGCGCTGGACCCGGCTAAAGTGCCGGCCGGCGACATTCCGCTCATTCGCTACGGCGTGTACCGCTACGTCATCGCCTTCAATCACTTCCGGCAGGAGTTGCATCTGTTTGAGCACAGCGTGGCCGGCGAAGTTCCGGCCGAAACCGAGGGCCTCGACCGCCTCGAAAACCTAGTGCGCCACCCCAGCGTGCCGAATTTTGGCTTCGCCACCGAAGGCGAAGAGCAGACCAACCAAACCGACGAGGAGTTTCTGGCACGCCTCACGCAGGGCCAGGCCCACTGCCTGCGCGGCGACGTGTTCCAGATTGTGCTCTCGCGCCGGTTCCAGCAGGGCTTTTCGGGCGATGAGTTCAACGTGTACCGGGCGTTGCGCTCCATCAACCCCTCGCCCTACCTGTTCTATTTCGACTACGGCGACTATAAAATCTTCGGCTCCTCACCCGAGGCGCAGGTGCTGGTGCAGGGCCGCGAGGCCACGCTGTTCCCCATCGCGGGGACTTACCGCCGCACCGGCGACGATGCGGCCGATGCCGCCGCCGCCCAGCGCCTAGCCGCCGACCCCAAGGAAAACGCCGAACACGTGATGCTCGTCGACTTGGCCCGCAACGACTTGGCCCGCCACGGCACCAAAGTAGAAGTGCGCACGCTGCGCGAAATCCAGTTCTACTCACACGTCATTCACCTGGTGAGCAAAGTCACCGCCGAGCTGGCCGAGAATACCGATACCCTGCAAGTGGTGGCCGACACCTTTCCGGCCGGCACACTCTCCGGCGCGCCCAAGTTCCGCGCCATTCAGCTCATTGATGGGCTGGAACCCACTGCCCGCGGCTATTATGGTGGGTGCCTGGGTTTCCTGGGCTTCGACGGCAGCTTCAACCACGCCATTATGATTCGCTCGTTTTTGAGCACCGGCAACCAACTGTATTTCCAGGCGGGGGCGGGCGTAGTGGCGGCTTCCAAAGTGCAGTCGGAGCTGGAGGAGGTGCACCACAAGCTGGGCGCGTTGCGGGCCGCGCTACGGGCGGCGGCCGAGGTGCATTAACTGTTCATGCTGAGCGATGTGCCGTCATGCAGAGCGTAGCATCTTGCCCGTAGTAGTAATTCAATCGATTAAGTTAGTAGTGGCGGCCAAGATGCTTCGCTACGCTCTGCATGACGGTCCTTTCGTCTTCAATTCCATGAAAATCCTCGTCCTCGATAACTACGATTCCTTCACCTATAACCTGGTGCACTTGCTGCGCGAGCTCGGCCACGGCCCAAACCTGACGGTAACGCGCAACGACCAGCTCACCCTAGAAGCGGTGGAGGCGTACGATGCCATCCTGCTATCGCCCGGCCCCGGCATTCCAACGGAAGCGGGTTTGATGCCGGCCATCATCCAGCAATACGCGCCTACCAAGCGCATTTTGGGCGTGTGCCTGGGCCACCAGGGCCTGGCCGAGAGCTTCGGGGCAGAACTTTATAACATCTCCGCCGTGCTGCACGGCGTGGCTAATGAGGCCGAAGTAACGGTGCCCGACGAGCGCCTCTTCGCGGGCCTGCCGGCGCGGTTTCAGGTGGGGCGCTACCACTCGTGGGCGGTGCGGCCCGAGTCGATGCCCGCCGCGCTGGAAGTAACGGCCCGCGACGCCAACGGCGAGGTGCTGGCCTTCCGCCACCGCGCGTACGACGTGCGCGGTGTGCAGTTCCACCCCGAGAGCATCCTCACCGAGCACGGCGCGCAAATGCTGGAAAACTGGCTGGCCTGAATCAGCCATTAGCTATCAGCCAGTGGCTAGTAGCTTTTTATTGAACAACAGCTAGTGGCTAACCGCTATTGGCTAATAGCTAAAAATGAAACAGATTCTCACCAAGCTTTTCGACCACCAGCCCCTCACGCACGCCGAGGCGCACGCCGCCATGCGCCAGCTGGGCGAGGGTGGGGCCAACCCGGCCGAAACGGCGGCCTTCCTGGCCGTGTATCGCATGCGGCCCATCACGGTGGCCGAGCTGGCCGGTTTCCGGCAAGCGCTGCTCGACCTCAGCCGCGACCCGGAGCTGGGCACCCACGAAGTCGTGGACATTGTGGGCACCGGCGGCGACGGCAAAAACACGCTCAACATCTCCACGCTGGCCTGTTTCATCGTGGCGGGGGCGGGTACTAAGGTGGCCAAGCACGGCAACTTTGGCGTGTCGTCGGTGTCGGGCGCTTCAAATGTGCTGGCGCATTTTGGGTACGATTTTGAAGCCGGCTCCGACCAACTGCGGCGGCAGCTCGACCGAGCGGGCATCTGCTTTTTGCACGCGCCGGCCTTCCACCCGGCCATGCGCCATGCCGGGCCTATCCGGCGCGAGCTGGGGCTGCGCACCTTCTTCAACATCCTCGGTCCGCTGGTGAACCCGGCCCGGCCGGCGACCCAGCTGCTGGGCGTGTTCAGCCTAGAGCTCCAGCGCCTCTACCACTACTTGATGCAGCCCACCGGGGCCCGCTACGCCGTGGTGCATGCCCTCGACGGCTATGACGAGCTGGCCCTCACCGGCCCGGCCAAAGTGGTGTCGTCCTTCGAAGGCGAGCGCCTGTTCACCGCCGACTCGCTGGGCCTGCCCGCCTGCACCGCCGACGACCTGGCCGGCGGCAGCACCGTGGCTGCCTCCGCCGAGCTGTTCAAATACGTGCTCGATGGCCACGGCACCGCCGCCCAGCGCAACGTGACCACTGCCAACGCTGCTTTGGCGCTGCAATGCGCCCGCCCCGGCCTGGCCTGGGAGGCCGCCCTGGACATTAGCCGCGAGTCGCTGGATTCGGGTGCGGCGCGGAAGGCCTTTGAAACGATGCTGGAAACCAAGTAACTAATAAAATATGGACGTCATGCTGAGCTTGTCGAAGCATCAC
>JALYUH010000381.1 GCA_030853985.1 Bacteroidota bacterium
CGGTAGGGCTGCGTGTCTTTGCCCACTTCGGCCACCGAGGCGCGTATCTTGCCGTAGTTCAGAATGTTGTTCTGCTCCAGGCCCAGCGCGCGGGTGAATTCGTAGCCGATGCCGGCCGAGCCGTAGAGGAAGCCCTTGCCGTAAATCTTGTTCTGGTCGGGGCGCGGCAACGTCGACGACTGGTCGTAGCGGGCCTGCAGCTCCAGAAACAGCTGGTTGAAAGCATTCACGCTCAGACGGGCAAAGTTGCCGATGAGGTGGCGCTTGGTGTCGCGCTGCAAGGCGCTGCGGTTCACGGTGTTATTCAGGCCCACGAAGCCGGGGTTCTGGAAAATCAGGCCGATGTAGTCCACGGCCTGGTCCTTATTTTCCTCAATCGTATTACCTATAATAAAGCTGCCGCCGAAGTTGGGGCTGAAATCGTGGGCAAACGTGGCCAGCGACGTTGCCGTGATGAGGCGAAACTGGTCGACGGTTTCGGCTAGGCCGCCGTTCTGGTTGCCCACCTGCGAGGTGCCCACGGCCCGCACCGACGTGTTGCGCGAGGTGTACAGGTCGGTGCCGATGTTGTGGCTCAACGTCAGCCAGTTGGTGGCTTTGAAGCTTAGCTGAATGTTGCCGATGAAGCGGTTGGTGCGGTCGGTCTGCGGGTTGCGCTCGACGGTGAAATAGGGGTTGTCGGCGTCGGCGTCGGTGCCGTTGCCCAGGGCCAGCAGGCGGCGGCGCGAGCCGTCGGGGTTGAGGTAGTTGCGGGCGTCGTCGTTGCGGGGCCAGTTCAGCAAGCTCAACAAATAGCCCCCCGACGACCCGAACAGGCCCGGCCCCTGAATGGGCCGCTCGCCGCCCGAGGTGAGGTACTGCGCCGAGCCGCTCACGCTCAGCTTGGGCGAGATTTCGGCCGTGCCCGACAGGCGCACCGTGCTCTTGTCGTACTTGCTTTGGGGCGTTACGCCGGTCTGCTGCAGGTTGGAGGCCGACACGAAAAACGTGGCCTTCTCCGAGCCGCCCGACATGTTCAGGAAGTTCTGGTAGGTGTAGCCCTTGCGGTAGAAGTTGGCCAAGTTGTCGTACACCGGCTGGCCCGGCGTGAAGCGTGGCCCGAACGACATCCGCGTGGTGCCATCGAACACGCCGCCCGAACCCTGGCCGTACTGGTCCTGCATTTTGGGCAGGCGGTTCACTTCATCCACCGACACCTGCGAGCGCACGTTGAGCGTGGTGCGGCCGGCCGTGCCTTTTTTGGTCGTAATCACCACCGCGCCCCCGGCGGCGCGCAGGCCGTAAAGAGCGGCGGCGGCCGGCCCCTTCAGCACTGTGATGCTGGCAACGTCTTCGGGGTTGAGGTCGCCGGCGCGGTTGGCCGAGCCCACCGAGCGGCCCAGCAGGCCGTTGAACTGCGAGCCCGCGCCCGGCGCGGCACTCTCCGAAAACGACCCGTTATCCATAATCATCCCGTCGATGACGAACAGCGGCTGGTTGTCGCCATCGAGCGAAGTGCCGCCCCGGATAACAATACTGGCCCCCTCGCCCGGCGCGCCGCCCGACGAGGTAATGTTCACGCCCGCCACCTTGCCCTGCAGCGCATTCACCACGTTGGTCTGGCGCGAATCGATGATTTCCTTGCTCTGCACTTCCTGCACGGCCGTTACCAGCGTGCGCTTTTCCTGCTTGATGTTGTAGGCCGTCACCACCACCTCATCGAGGCCGGTGGTGCTTTCTTTCAGCACCACGTCGATATTGCCACTAGCGGCCACCGTGCGCTCCTGCGGGGCGTAGCCGATGAAGCTGAATACGAGCACTGCCCCCGGCTCGGCCGACAGCGAATAGCGGCCGTCGGCGCCGGTGGTGCTGCCGTTGGTGGTGCCTTTCACGAGCACCGTCACGCCGGGCAGGGCCGATTGGTCGGTGCTGGAGGTAACAATGCCGGTGACCGGGCGGACCGTCGTCTGGGCCCAGCTGGGCGGGGAGGCCAGCAGCACGGCCAGCACTAGCAGCAATAGCCAGTAAGGTTTTTTCATGGTGGGAACTGAATGGGTGAGGAAAATGAGGGGGAGCGTATGAAATAGCGGGAAGGGGCAGCCGCCCCAAAAGCTTCAGCAGAACCAGTTGAAGAAGCCCTGTAAACTACTAACCGGGCCTGCATGGCCGCGCAGAATGGCGGAAAGAAACCGCAGGGGCCACCCGACGCCTCAAAACCGCTGAAGTTGCATGGCCTGCCGGGGCAGCGGCAGGATAGAAGGGCGCGGGCAGCCGGGGCCAGCCAATCAAAAGTGCGAAATATTCAGGCAATATTCATTGAAAAATCCGCAATTGCCAACGGTACGCTGATGGGGTCCGGCTCCCATCCACCCGGTTTTTTACGCTCGGCCGCCCATCCGCCGACCGCCCACTGGTTGGCGGCCGGGCGGTTATTTTTGATAATCAGCGCTATTTCGCCACCTTTCGGACAAATCCGGGCCGGCGCGCCGCCCTCACCTTCACCCTTTCCATCCATGCCCAGCCCGCTCGCCACCTTGCCCGCCACGGCGGGCGCGCACCTGCCAGTGCAGCTCTACGCCGATTCCGAAGCCGCGTCGGCGGCCGTCGCGGGCCAGATTGCCGCCCTCATCCGCGCCCG
>JALYUH010000391.1 GCA_030853985.1 Bacteroidota bacterium
GGCCGGCGCTGGGCCACGGCCGGGCTCATCCCCAGGCTTCCGCCCAGCAGGGCAATCAGCAGCACCTGCAAATACCGACGCAATAAAACGGACATTGGTAGAGTAATCAATACAATATGTTGCGCAAGTTGCCAACAATTTATCGATTTGCTGAAAACGTTTCCGGAAATCCCGAGTCGTAGCGCGAACTTTTAGTTCGCGTCCCGGTCGCACTTGCAAGCCGCACGCCCGCAAGTCAACGAAACGCGAACTAAAAGTTCGCGCTACGCCGCTTTGGCCGAAGCCGCGCGCTGGCACGGCCCTTGAAAGCCAAAGGGCGCGGTTCGCCGTACCTTGTATCTCTCGCGCGGCGCGGGTTCGGGCTGCCATTGTGGCGCCCGCCCGCGCCGCTGGCCTTATTTCAGTTCATGCGTCCGGCATCTTTTTCATACTCCACCAAGCTGCCCGTTAGGGCGCTTGGCGACTCTCACGCTCAACCCGAAGCCATCGCCATTATGGCCGCCGACCCCGACCACCTGCTGCGCGGCGACGATGCCCCGGCTACCCTGCCGCTGCTGCCCGTGCGCAACACTGTATTATTTCCGGGCGTGGTGCTGCCCGTGACGGTAGCCCGCAAAAAAAGCGTGAAGCTGGTGCGCAAGGCTTACGCCGCCGACAAGCTGCTCGGCGTGGTGGCTCAGCTCAACCCCGATGCCGACGAGCCCGCCACCGACGAGCTGCACCAGGTTGGCACCCTGGCCCGCATCCTCAAGCTGCTGGAGCAGCCCGACGGTCAGATTACCATCATCCTGCAAGGGCAGGTGCGTTTTCGCATTGAGGAGCAGCTGTCGTTTGCGCCGCTCGCGGCCCGCGTCAGCTACTTCCCGGAGGTGGCGCTGAACCCGGAAGTGCCCGGCGAATTCGGCCTGTTGCAAGCCCTGCGCGAGGCCGCGACCAAGGTGCTGGAGCTCACGCCCGAGATTCCGATGGAGGCCCGGGCCATGCTCGATGGCATTCAGTCGCCGGCTTTCCTCACGCACTTTTTGTCGAGCAACGTGCAGCTCGACCTCGCCGCCAAGCAGAAATTGCTGGACCTAGCCGACCCCGAATCCCAGGCCCGCCAACTGCTCGAAGCGCTGCTCAGCCAGGCCGAGCTGCTCGAAATCAAGCAGGATATCCGCTCGAAAACCCACACCGGTATCGACGCCCAGCAGCGCGAATACTTCCTGCGCCAGCAGCTCAAAACGTTGCAGGATGAGCTCGGCCCCGACGGTAGCGAGGAAGACGTGCCCCGCCTGCGCGCCCGCGCCGAAGCCAAAAAATGGCCCGAAGCCGTGGCACTCCACTTCAAAAAGGAGATGGACAAGCTGGCCCGCATCAACCCCATGGCCCCCGACTACTCGGTGAGCATGAACTACGTCGAGTTTCTGCTCGACCTGCCCTGGAACGAGTTTACGAAGGATAAATTCAACCTCAAGCAAACCAAGAAAATCCTCGATGCCGACCATTTCGGCATCGAAAAAGTGAAGGAGCGGATTCTGGAGTACATCGCCGTACTCAAGCTGAAGCAGGATTTGAAAGCGCCGATTCTGTGCCTCTACGGCCCGCCCGGCGTGGGCAAAACCAGCCTCGGCCGCAGCATTGCCAACGCCATGGGCCGCAAGTATATCCGCATGAGCCTGGGCGGCGTGCGTGACGAAGCCGAGATTCGGGGGCACCGCAAAACCTACGTGGGCGCTATGCCCGGCCGCATTATTTCGCAGATTAAAAAGGCCGGCACCAGCAACCCGGTTATTATTCTCGATGAAATTGACAAGGTGAGCAGCGACTTCCGCGGCGACCCGTCGTCGGCGCTGCTCGAAGTGCTCGACCCCGAGCAGAACGCTACTTTCACCGACAACTACCTGGAGGTAGAATATGACCTCTCGAAGGTGCTGTTCATCGCCACCGCCAACTCGCTCGATACTATTCAGCCAGCTCTGCGCGACCGTATGGAAATCATTGACCTCACCGGCTACACGCAGGACGAGAAGGTGCAGATTGCCAAAAAACACCTCTGGCCCAAGCAGCTGAAGGAGCACGGCCTGGGCGAAGCGGAAGTGAAAATCACCGATGCCGCCCTGCACCGCGTGGCCGACGACTACACCCGGGAATCGGGCGTGCGCGGCCTGGAGCGCAAGCTCGCCGCTGTGACGCGCAACCTCGCCCGCCGCAAAGCCGGCAAGGAGCCGCTGCCCGCCACGATGGAGCCGGCCGAAATCCGCAAAATCCTCGGCGCGGCCATTTTCGACCGCGACCAGTACCAGGACAACGACACGGCCGGCGTAGTAACGGGCCTGGCCTGGACTTCCGTGGGCGGCGATATTCTGTTCGTGGAAAGCCTGCTGAGCCGGGGCCGCGGCAAGCTCACGCTGAGCGGCCAGTTGGGCGATGTGATGAAGGAGTCGGCCATCACGGCGCTCAGCTACCTGCGCTCGCGGGCCGATGAAATTGGCATCGACTACCGCTTGTTCGAGCAGTACGACCTGCACATTCACTTCCCCGAAGGCGCGGTGCCCAAGGATGGACCCAGCGCGGGCATCGCCATTTTTACCAGCATGGCTTCGGCCTTCACCCAGCGCCGGGTGCGCCCGCGCCTGGCCATGACGGGCGAAATCACGCTGCGCGGCAAAGTGCTGCCGGTGGGTGGCATCAAGGAAAAGCTGCTGGCGGCCCGCCGCGCCGGCATGAAGGACATCATCCTCTGCCCCAAAAACCGCAAGGACATCGAGGAAATCCAGGAGGAATACCTCAAGGGCCTTACCATTCACTACTGCGACCGGGTCGACGACGTGCTGCGCGTGGCGTTGCTTGATGAGCTGGTGCCGCACCCGCAGAAGCTGCCCGTGCGCGACGAGCCGCTGCCCGCCGTGGGGCCGAGCGTGGAAGTGCAGTAAGAATCGTAAAACATGCTTCCGCTGGTTCCCGCCAGGGGCTGGCCGATACTTTGGTGCCCGCTTCGGCGTTGTTGCATTCCCTGCCAAAGCTGTTCTGACGGGAACCAGCTAAAGCATGTTCTACACCCATTATCTTCGAACAATGAAGCAGCTCTCCGCCCGCCGGGTTATTGGTTTTTGTGTGGTTTGCGGTTGCCTGGGAGCCCGCCCGGTGGCGGCGCAGCAGTTGGGTGGCCGCACAGTATTTCCATTTCTGGACCTGCCGCCGAGCGCCCATCTGGCCGCCCTGGGCGGCATGAACCCCTCGACCCGCACCGACGACCCGACCATGCTCTACGGCAACCCGGCCCTGCTGAATGCCGACATGGACGGCCGCCTGGCCCTGAGCTACGTGGCCTACCTGGCCGACATCAAGCAGAGCACCGCCGCCTACGTCTTCAACACCGAGAAGCTGGGCCGGATGGGCGTGGGCATCACCTACCTCAACTACGGCAGCTTCGAGAGCTACGATGCGGCCGGCAACAGCCTGGGCACGTTTGGGGTGAATGAGTATACCGTGGGCTTGTCGGATGCTTATACGAAGGGCAAATTCACCTTCGGAGCCACCGCCAAACTGGCCGTGAGCAGCATTGCGGGCAGCCGCTCGCTGGCTGGCGTGGCCGATGCGGGCGTGGTGTACAAGCACCCCACGGCCGATTTCACGGTGGGCCTCGTGGCGAAAAGTGCCGGCTACCAGCTCGTAACGTATCCCGGCACCGACCGCGGCCGTCTGCCGCTCGACGTGCAGCTCGGGGCCACCTTGAAGCCCGAACACATGCCCGTGCGCTTCTCGCTCACGGCCCACCACTTGCAGCAGTGGGACATTCAGTACCTCAACCCCAACGCCCGCGGCCCGGTTGATGCCAGCGGCGTGGAGAAGAAACCCACCCGCAGCTTCGGCGACAACCTGGCCCGGCACTTCACGGCCAGCGCGGCGCTGGTGCTGGGGCCGGGCCTGCAGTTGCGGGTGGGCTACAACCACCTGCAGCGCCGCGAGCTGCGCCTCGACAACACCAGCGGCAGCGCCGGCCTTAGCTTCGGGGCAATGGTAAAAATCAGCACTTTCCAGCTCGACTACACCCACGCCACCTTGCAGGCGGCGGGCTCCAGCGAGTACATCACCGTGTCGCGCAGCCTCGATTCGCTGTTCAAGAAGAAAGACCAGCCCACCACGCCGAGCGCCCCCAAACCCACGCCCGACGGCTCGAAAACCCGGTACCGCAAAGTCGGTTCCTGACCCACCGGGCGGCAAACTTTTGCCCGCCCCAGGCGGTATTCTGCCAAATAATTACTCATGCAAAACTTCCTTACCCCGGCCCAGATTGTGGCCGAGCTCGATAAGTACATCATCGGCCAGCACGAGGCCAAGCGCCACGTAGCCATTGCCCTGCGCAACCGCTGGCGCCGCCTGCACGCCCCGGCCGACATGCAGGCCGAAATCGTGCCCAACAACATTCTCATGATTGGGGCCACCGGCGTGGGCAAAACCGAAATTGCCCGCCGCCTCGCCCACCTCGCCGACGCCCCTTTCGTGAAAGTGGAAGCCAGCAAGTTCACGGAAGTGGGCTACGTGGGCCGCGACGTGGAAAGCATGGTGCGCGACCTGGCCGAGCAGTCGTTCAACCGGGTGAAGGCCCGCCGCCAGGAAGCCGTGAAAGCTCAGGCCGCCGAAGCCGTCGAGGAAGTCATCCTCGATGCGCTCATTCCGCCCATTAGCCAGCCCGCCGGGGCCAAATCCGGCGTGGGATTCGGCAGCGGGGGAGGGGATGAAATGCCGTCGTCGGACACCGAGCTGAACGAGCGCACCCGCGAGCGGTTCCGTCAGAAAATCAAGAACGGCGAGCTGGAGGACCGCAAAATTGAGATTCAGGTGGCGCAGGGTGCCCCCAGCATCGGCATTATGGGCGCGCCGGGGCTGGACGAAAACGCCATGTCGGGCTTGCAGGACATGCTGGGTAACATGATGCCCAAGAAAACCCGCAAGCGCAAAGTGACGGTGGCCGAGGCCCGCCGGCTGCTGCTCGATGAAGAAGCCGCCAAGCTCATCGACATGGACGACGTGAAGGACGAGGCCATCCGGCAGTGCGAAAACGCCGGCATCATCTTCATCGATGAAATTGATAAAGTAGCCAGCAGCGGTGGCAAAGGCGGTGGCTCCGGCCCCGACGTGAGCCGCCAGGGCGTGCAGCGCGACCTGCTGCCCATCGTGGAAGGCTCGGCCGTGAACACCAAGTATGGCATCGTCAACACCGACCATATCCTGTTTATCGCCGCCGGGGCCTTCCACGTCTCCAAGCCCAGCGACCTTATCCCCGAGCTACAGGGCCGCTTCCCCATCCGTGTCGAGTTGCAAAGCCTGACAAAGGACGACTTCTATCACATCCTCAAAGAGCCCAAAAACGCCCTCACCAAGCAGTACGAAGCCCTGCTGCAAGCCGAGGAAGTGGCCCTCACCTTCGACGACGCCGCGCTGGAACGCCTGGCCGAAATCGCCTTCGAAGTGAACGGCGAAGTCGAGAACATCGGCGCGCGCCGCCTGCACACTGTGATGAGCCGCCTGCTCAACGACATTCTCTACGATGTGCCCGACAAGATTGGCCCCAACGCCCACATCCAGATTACCGCCGCGCTCGTGGATGAGCGCCTGCGCGACATGGTGAAAAACCGGGATTTGAGCCAGTATATTCTGTAGGCTGTTTCTTAGCTAACGGGCGCAAAAAAAGGTCCTCGCTATTGAAAGCGAGGACCTTTTTTGTTCGACAGAATACCAGCTTAGTAGTTCGTGTTCTGTATCAGCAGGGGATTCAACAGCACGTCCTGGTTGGGAATCGGGAAGATTACGCGGGAATCGCTGGCCGCAACTGGGGTTGTAACAGTGCTGTGCGCGGGAATAGCCCGTTTGTAGCGCAGCAGGTCGTACAGGCGGAAGCCTTCGAAAGCCAATTCCAAACGCCGCTCTTCTAAGATAGCATTGATGAGGCTAGTTTGGGTGGTAAGCGTAGTAGGGTCAATCGCAGTCGTGGAGCGGCTCCGAACCTGATTGAGTAGGGTGATAGCCTCCGTACTAGGGGTAGCACTCAACTGCGCCAAAGCCTCGGCACGCGTCAGCAGCACTTCAGGATAGCGAATAATCGGTACCCAGTTGTCGACCGCATAGAATTTGGCGGTGAAAATGTTCGCGCCACGAATATCCAGCAGGGTGGTACGGCGCAAGTCCGAGGCTCCCAGCGTGGTCGAGTTGGCGTAGGGCGTTACCGTGATATCAGCCCGACGGTCAGGACCGTAGTGCTGCCCAATGGCGTTGTTGGTGTTGGGGTTATCCTGCGAGTTCATCGCGACCGAAAAAATGGACTCCGCGGTAGTGTAGTTATAGAACGCATCGCGCGGGCTGCTGTTCAGCCGGTAGACGGTAGGCGTGATAACCTGACCGGCCAAAGCTGCTGCATTGGTGTAGTCACCTTTGTACAGATACACGCGAGCCAACAGGGCCTTGCCTGCTCCCGAGGTAGCCCGGCCAACGTTGCTGATGGTCCGAGCAGTGGTAGCCGAAGCAACGGTAGGCAGGTCCGGAATCGCTTCGGTCAGGTCCTTAATCATTTGGATATAGATTGCCTGAACCGAAGCCCGCGGCAAGCGCTGCGAAGGGTCGAAAGCATCAACGGAGGTTTTCGGAGCCGTTACTTGAAGCACAATGCCCGGATGCGAAGCATCGGCGGTGAAGTTGTAGGGCTGGGCAAACAAGTTCACCAGATGCCACATCGTTAAGGCCCGAATAAATTTACATTCGGCGATGTATTGCTTTTCCAGTGCCGGCGACACTTTGCCACTGTTCAGGGCAATGT
>JALYUH010000410.1 GCA_030853985.1 Bacteroidota bacterium
GGTGCTGCTAACGGGCCTTTGGCCCCTGCGGCCCCTGCCTGCCCAAACGCGTGAGGCCGACAGCCTGCGCCGCTTGCTGGCCATCGAAACCCGCCCCGATACCACCCGCGCCCGCCGCCTGCGCGCCCTAAGCGTGGCCCTGCTGCTGGCCGATGCCGCGCAGTCGACCGCCGCGCTGGAGCAGGCGCTGGCACTAAGCCGGCGGCTGAACGACACGCTGGGCCTGGGCCCGGAGCTGCTGGGGCTGGGCACGCGCTACCGCCGCCAGGCCGACTATGCCCGCGCCCGCGCCAGTACCCGGGAGGCCCAGGCCGTGTTTGCGCGCCGCCACGACACGCTGGGCCTGGCCAATACGTTCATGCAGTGGAGCCTGATTGAGAACGAGCAGGAAAACCCGGCCGCCTCGCTGCGGGCCGCTTTGCAGGGCCTGCCCTACGCTGAAGCCGCCCACAACCTGGTGGCGGCCAACCGCCTGCGCGTGTCGATGGCCAACGTGTACGTGCAGCTGCATAACTACGAAGATGTGCTGCTGGTGCTGCGCCCCATTTTTGATAGCCCAGCGGCGCAAACCGACGAGCACATGGTTGCTTCGGCCCTGTCGCTGATGGGCAGCGCCTACCAGCAACTGCACGACGTGCCCCGGGCCATGCGCTATTTCCGGCGCTCGGCCCGCCTGAACCGCCGGCTGGGCGACTCGCTTAGCGTGATTACCGACGAAATCAGTATTTCGGCACTGTATGCCGGGCTGGGGCGGCTGCCGGCCGCCATGCGCCACGCTGCCCTGGCCCGGGCCGTGACCCGCGCCACCCACGACACCTACAACCAGGCCCCGGCGGCGCTGGCCGTGGCGCGGGTGTACCTGCTGCAAGGGCAGGCCGATAGTGCCCTCGCCCTGGCGCAGTACGCCTACGCCCTAAGCCTGCCCACGCGCAGCAACGAGAGCCTGCGCACGGCCTGCGACCTGCTGGCCCAGGCCTACGCCCGGCAGGGCAACTTTGCCCAGGCCTACCGCTACCAGGAGCGGTGGGCGGCCTACGAGGATTCCGTATCGGGCGTGCTCACGCAGCAGCGCAGCAGCGCGCTCCGGTACGGCTACCAGCTGGCCCGCAAGCAGGACCAGATTGCGCTGCTCACGCAAAGCCGCGAGCTGCAGGCCCAGCGCGCCTTCCGGCAGCGCCAGGAAATGCGGGCGCTGCTGGTGGGCCTGGCGGGCCTGCTGCTGCTGCTGGCCCTGCTGGCCCGCAACATTTTCCTGAAGCAGCGCGCCAACCGTACTCTCAACGAGAAAAACGAAGAGATTGGCCGCCAGCGCGACCGCCTCGACAAGACCCTGACCAAGCTGAAAACCACCCAGACCCAGCTGGTGCAGAGCGAAAAGATGGTGGCCCTGGCGGCCCTCACCTCGGGGGTGGCCCACGAGATGCAGAACCCCCTCAACTTCGTGAATAACTTT
This sequence comes from Bacteroidota bacterium, assembly GCA_030853985.1. Taxonomy (GTDB): domain Bacteria; phylum Bacteroidota; class Bacteroidia; order Cytophagales; family Hymenobacteraceae; genus Hymenobacter. The sequence continues at coordinate 1,454 of JALYUH010000410.1, forward strand.
TCCGAAGTGAGCCTGGAATTGCTGAATGAGTTGGAAGAAGAGCACCAAAAGGCCGCGCCCAATGCCGACCTCACCATCGAGCTGCTGGCCGACCTGAAGCAAAACCTGCTCAAAATAAACCAACACGGCGACCGGGCTTCCGGCATCGTGAAGGGCATGCTGGAGCACGCCCACGCCGACCCCGGCCAGTGCCAGGCCATCAACCTCAACAGCATGGCCCAAGAGTACCTGCGCCTGGCCTATCACGCCCTCCAGGCCAAGCATCAGAACTTCGAAGTGGCCCGGAGCTTTGACCTCGACCCCACCCTGGGGCCGCTGTGCGTGGTGCCGCAGGAAATGGGCCGGGTGCTGCTCAACCTGTTCACCAACGCTTTTTATGCGGTGCACGAAAAGGCGGCGCTGCTGGGGCCAGACTACGTGCCTTCGGTGCGGGTGCGCACCCGGCGCATCAGCGGCGGCATAGAACTCCACGTGCGCGACAATGGCCCCGGCATCCCCACGGGCGTGATGGACAAAATTTTCGACCCCTTCTTCACCACCAAGCCGCCCGGCGAAGGCACCGGTCTGGGCCTGTGGCTCACCTACGACATCGTGACCAAAGGATACGGCGGCACTCTCACGGCCCGCTCCGAAATTGGGGCCTTCGCCGAGTTCATCGTGATGCTGCCGCAGGACCAGACTGTGCCAGTAGTCGCGCCGGAGTTGGTGGAAGTGGAGGGGAGTGAATAACCCAGGCTCGTGGGCTTGCGCGCCGTTGCGCTTCACAAGGCACGGCCAGCGGCAGGGGTGGCCGCCAATTGTCCGGCACGCCCTGCGCAAATGAACAGTAATAAATTTCTTTAAAAGAACACCATTTAGTTTATGAGAAGCAATCTAACCCTGTTTGCGCTGGGGGCCATTCTGGTCCTCGCCGCCTGCGCCAGAAAGTATCAGCCCGGCGCCCCCGCACCGCAGGCCGGGCACAATTTAGGGCGGATTGCCTGCCGCGAATACCGGTACTCGAACCCCGTTTTATGCCAGTCAGAGGCCTTGGCTTTCTTCAAGGGGAGCTACCCCGGCACAACTGCCGAAGCCCTGACTAAGGTTTCGACCAACCCGTTGGTGTATTCAATGAAGGCAAAGGGTGAAGAGGTCGAAATTCGATTTGCCGTTGTTTCAGACGAAGACCTGCTGAAATATGGCGGCTTTATTAACTATTACGAAGTGAAGAAAATACATGGGCGTACCGACCAAGAGGAAATTAACGAGGCCGCCAGGGAGTTCAGCGTATTGCCCGGCGACATCCTGCAAAGCGCCTTTCAGGATGAGGTCGGAGTAGAGAAAAAGCGCCCGTGGCGGGCTATTTTGAAAAGAAAAAAGCCCGCGCAGCTTCGCATGGCCACCGATGGCGACGACGAAACGTATGGCATCGTCACCAACCCGCCCTACCCGCGCTAGCGCGGGGCCAGAAGCCACCGCCGTTGCTGGACCGCGAGTAAAAGTGGCCCCCCACCCCGGTCTCAGGCCTCGTGCAAGTTTTGGGGCCAGGGCGGGGGAGCCCGCTTTGGCTACAAAATAAACCGCGTGCTCAAAAAGATGCTTTCCTGGCCGTCCACAATCTCATTTAGCAGGTGCTTGTTAGCTTCGGTGAGCTTGGTGGCGACCACGGTGCGGATGCTGAATGAGCGCAGCGCATCGTTCACCGAGAGGGTGCCTTCGGCCGAGTCTTTGCGGCCGGTGAAGGGGAAGGTGTCGGGGCCGCGCTGGCATTGGGCGTTGAGGTTGACGCGGCTGACTTGGTTCACGAGTTGGTCGATGAGGTCGGCCACTTCCTGCGATTCCGAGCCGAAGATGCTCACCTGCTGGCCGTGGTCGGAGTCGATGAGGTACTGAATGGCCTCCTCGGTTTGTCCGAATCGGGCCACCGGCACCACCGGCCCGAACTGCTCCTCGCGCCACAATTTCATGCCTTCTTTCACCGGGTAGAGCAGGGCGGGGTACACCAGCGGGCCGGCGGCCAGCCCGCCGCCTTCGTTCATCACGCGGGCCCCGTGGGCCTCGGCGTCGGCGATGATTTCGGCGAGGTAGGCGGGTTTCTGGGGCTCGGGCAGGGGGGTGATGTTCACGCCCGCGTCCCAGGGCATGCCGGGTTTCAGCTGGTTGATTTCGACGGCGAGGCGCCGCACGAATTCATCGGCAATGCTCTCGTGCACTAGGAACATTTTGAGCGCGGTGCAGCGCTGCCCGTTGAAGCTAAGCGCGCCGAGCAGCGACTCCTGCACCGCTACGGCTAGGTCGGCATCGGGCATGATGATGGCCGCGTTCTTGGCATCGAGGCCCAGGATGGCGCGCAGGCGGTTGCTTTTGGGGTGCATCTTCTTGAGCGAGTCGGCCACGCGGCTGCTGCCGATGAGGCCCAGCGCGTCAATCTTGCCCGAGGCCATGAGGGCCGGCACCACGGTGTTGCCCCGGCCGTACACGGTGTTCACCACGCCCTTGGGGAAGGCTTCGGCGAAGGCGGCGAGCAGCGGGAAATGCAGCAGCGTGCCGTGTTTCGGGGGCTTGAACAGCACGGTGTTGCCCATGATGAGGGCCGGAATGAGCATGCAGAACGTCTCGTTCAGCGGGTAGTTGAAGGGGCCCATGCACAGCACTACGCCCAGCGGCGAGCGCCGAATCTGGCCGATGATGCCTTCCTCGATGGTGAAGCGTGAAGAGTCGCGGTCCAGGTCCTTGAGCGCGTCAATCGTGTTGCGGATGTAGTCGATGGTGCGGTCGAACTCCTTGTTGGAGTCGGCGGCCGACTTGCCGATTTCCCAGAGCAGCAGCAGCACGATTTCCTGCTTGCGGGCCACAATCAGGCGGGTAAATTTCTCGATGGCCGCGATGCGCCCGGCCACGGACATGCTGGGCCACTCGCCGCGGCCGTGGTTGTAGGCCGCCACGGCCGCATCGAGGGCCTTGAGGGCTTCGGCCTCGTCGAACAGCGGGTAGGAGCCGATGATGCGGGGCGCGAGCGAGCCATCGGGCCGGCGCTCGAACATGGGCGAAATGACCTCCTGCACGGGGCCGGCCCACTCGCGCAGCTCGCCGTCGAGCAGGTACTGGCGCTGGTGCAGCGGCGCGGCCAGCCGCCACGCTTCGGGAATTGCCGCCGCGTCGGGCGGGAAAAGTTGGGTGAGGCTTTCGGAGGAAACGGACATAGAACGGGCAAAAAGTGCGGTGCGAACCTACGCATTTGCCATCGGGTACGGAAATAATACCCTGCTGGCCCGGCCTGAGCCGTTTCTTTACGGGAACGTTTGCGTACCGCGCACGTCCCCGTCAGCCGCTATGTTTCGGCCGAAATTATTTTTCAATCCATGACGCTTCCCCTGCTGCTGCTGCTCAATTTTGCCGTCGCCGCCTACCTCACCGGCCTCATCTGGACGGTGCAGGTGGTGCATTACCCCAGTTTTGGGCTGGTGCCCAAGGCGGCGTGGCCGGCTTTCCACGCCGCCCACACCCGCCGCATGAGCTACGTGGTGCTGGCCCCCATGGTGCTGGAGCTAGGCCTGGCCGCCTGGCTGGCCTGGGCCGGCCGCACGGCGCTGCCCGGCGGGGCCGGCTGGTGGAGCCTGGCCCTGGTGGGCCTGATTTGGGCCGCCACGTTCTTCATCTCCGTACCCTTTCACAACCGCCTCGAAAACGGCTTCGACTACGTAGCCATCGACGGCCTCACGCGCACCAACTGGCTGCGCACGCTGGCCTGGACGGCGCGGCTGGGTTTATTAGGTTGGCTAATAGCCAGCTGAAGTAGGTGCGGCACTATCCGCGGGCATATTTTGAGCACATAAGTACGATTTGCAGACAGCGGTAAGTATATACCGGGTACATAAATGTAGTCTGGCCTTAGTAGGAAGTACGTTTCAAGTACATAAGTATAAGCAGCGGTTGTTGCTGGTGGCATAACGCAATCAGAAAGGGGCTCACGGGGAGAGGCATTGCGCGTGGTGCTGCCCTCGTGTCCATAGTTCATGGCTAACTTAAGTTGCGGCCTATTCAGACAACAGCGGGGCGGCATATCGGTGATAATCGCCCGTCATCCCAATTCCTAGAGCCCCAGCGGGGCGACGCTCGACCGGCGAGTGTCGCCCCGCTGGGGCTTTGCGACGTTTTCGCACTTA
>JALYUH010000413.1 GCA_030853985.1 Bacteroidota bacterium
GGAGAGGGGCTGGGGGTGAGGTGAACGCGGCAAGGGACGCCGTTGCAGCCCTACCTTGCCCCCCATTCCCACCAATTTCACCCATGAAACTGCTGCTCGTTGAAGACGAACCGGCCCTGCTGGCCAGCGTGGTGAGCTACCTGCAAGCCCAGCACTACGTGTGCGAAACGGCCACCACCTACGCCCAGGCGCAAGAGAAAATGCTGCTCCACGACTACGAGTGCATCGTGCTCGACCTGACGCTGCCCGGCGGCGACGGCCTCGACCTGCTGCGCGAGCTGCAAAAGCAGCAGAAAGCGGCCGGCGTCATCATTACCAGTGCCCGCGCGGCCGTCGACGACCGCATTACCGGCCTGGAGCTGGGGGCCGACGACTACCTGCCCAAGCCCTTCTACCTGCCCGAGCTTAGCGCCCGAATCGCGGCACTGGTGCGCCGCCGTCACTACCAGGGCACGAACTTATTGCGGGCCGGCGAGCTGGCCGTAGACGTGCCCGCCCGCCGCGCCGCCGTGGCCGACAAGCCCCTGACCCTCACCCGCACCGAGTTCGACTTGCTGCTGCTGCTGCTGGCCAATCAGGGCCGCGTCATCACCAAAGGAGCCATTGCCGAGCACCTGTCGGGCGACGCGGCCGAGCAGTTCGATACGTTTGAGAACGTGTACGCCCACGTCAAAAACCTCAAGCGCAAGCTCACGGAGGCCGGCGCGCCGAACTGCATTCGGATGGTGTACGGGCTGGGGTATCGGTTTGACGTTAATGGGTAGGGATTAACGGTGAACTGTCAATGGTTGTTAGTGACCGGTCATGCAGCGCGTAGCGAAGCATCTTGCCCGCCACAACTATTCAATGCTTTTACAACGAAGCGGTAACGATGCTTCGTTGCGTGCTGCATGACCCGCCGACTGTGCTCGTTAACCATTAATCCTTAGCCATTAACAATGAAGCTGCTGGCCCGCACCACCGTCATTTTCCTGATTTATGCCAGCGTGGTGGCGGCGGCGGGCACGTTCGTGTACTTCCATTTCATCCGTAAAATCTACTACGCCTACGTCGACCGCACCCTAAGCCGGCGCAAGCTGCGCGTGGACAAGGCCTTGCGCCTGCACCTGCGCACCGCGGCCGACCTGGCGTTCTGGCACCGACTCGACCACAACGTGGAGTTTGTACCGCTGAAAATAGCCGGCGCGCCCAGCCGCTTCAGCGTGCGGATGATGTACAATGAGCTGACCGACCAAGTGGTGCCCTACCGGCAGCTGGCCGCGCCGGTGCAGTTTCAGGGGCGGCCGTACCGCCTAGAACTGCGCACCACCATGCTCGACAGCCAGGAGCTGCTCGGGCGCATCGGGCAAGCGGGGGCGCTGCTGTTTGGGGCACTGCTGGTGGGGCTGCTGGTGCTCCAGCACTTTCTGGCGCGGCGGCTGTGGGCCCCGTTCTACCGCACGCTGGGCGAGCTGCAGAAGTACAAGCTCGACCAGCCCGGGCCGGTGCACCTGGCCCCCACGCGCACTCCCGAGTTCCAGGCGCTGAACGCGGCCATTGGGCGAGTGCTGCACCGCAACCAGCGCATCTACCACCGCCAGAAGGAATTCACCGAAAACGCGGCCCACGAGCTGCAAACGCCCCTGGCCATTCTGCGCACCAAGCTCGATATGCTGGTGCAAGCGCCCGGCCTGACGGAGGAGCAGGCCAGCCACATCGAGCCGCTGCTGGATGTGACGCAGCGCCTCACCCACCTTAGCCGGAGCCTGCTGCTGCTGGCCCATCTCGACCAACAGCTGTTCTTCCCCACTGAAACCGTGGATTTGGCCGCCACCATCCGCACGCAGCTGGGGCAACTGCGCGAGCAGCTGGCCGGCCCGGGCCTCACGCTGACCACGGAAATTGTGCCTACCCGGCCGCTGGCCGCCAACCGCTCGCTGCTCGATATTCTGGTGAGCAACCTGCTTAGCAACGCCATTCGGCACAACGTGGCGGGCGGCGAGGTGCGCGTGGCCCTCACCCCTACCCTGCTGCTGGTGGAAAACACCGGCCGCCCCCACGCCCTGCCCGCCGACCAGCTGTTCGTACGGTTCCGGCCGGGACCGGAGCGGGCGCCCGGCAGCGTAGGCCTAGGCTTGGCCATTGCCCGGCAGGTGTGTGAAACGTACGGTTTCTTGTTGAGCTACCACTACGAGGAACCCGGCCGGCACCAGCTGCGCGTGCGCATGTAGCACGGACTTTTAGTCCGCGGCCCCGACGAGAACCCGAACGGTTCCGGCCGGGCACGAACGACAAAATCCGCGCTATGTGAATGCGACGGGCGGGCCCTGCAACATCCTCGCCGACCGGACGCGAACTAAAAGTCCGCGCTACAGCATTTCCGCCATTTCTTCCAGAATGGCCGGCCAGTTTTCCAGGTACAGCATGTGGCCCTGGGCGGGCAGCAGGCGCACGGGCGCGCCGCCCAGCCGGGCGGCGAGGTACGGAATGTTGCCGGGTGCCCACACGCCATCGGCCTGGCCGTGCCAGAGGCGTACGGGGGCGCGCACGTCTTCGATGCGGAAGCCGGGCGGGCGGCACCAGGCCTGCGCATCATCATACACGCCCCGGCCAGCGTGGGCAAAGCCCTGGACCGCGGCATCGCGCAGCAGCGTCCGGAAACGGGCCGTGACGTGCGCCTCGGCCGGCCGCATGCCCCGGATAAACCAGGCAATGGTGCGGTCGGGGTGGCGCGCCCACTGCCGGCTCAGCCACAGAAACGTAGTGCGGTTCAGCCCCGGCAAGGCCAGCTGGCCCCACAGCAGCCCCTTCCACACCCAGGAAAGATGCTGGTAAACGGCCCGCTCGCCCAGCGGCAGGCAGGTGCTGAGCAGCTGCCCGGCTGCCACCCGCGCCGGCTGCCGGGCCGCCAGTGCCAGCGCGTGCACCCCGCCCACCGACCAGCCCAG
>JALYUH010000415.1 GCA_030853985.1 Bacteroidota bacterium
GGCCCCCACTAGCCCCAGCCCGCCGAGGTGCACGTCGCGCTCGGCGCCTTCGCGGGCCTCGCCGCCAGCGGCGTAGAGGGGGCCGGTGGCCAGCACGGGCACGTCCTGCTCGCGCAGGCGGCGCACCACGTCCAGCTCCGACAGGGCCGCGTAGTGCCCGGCAATGCTCTGGCGAATGCGAATCTGGCGGTCATCGGGGCTTTCGCCGGCCACGGCCAGGCGAATGTCGCGGTCGCGCAGAAACGGCACGGCGCACACCACCAGGCCCGGCCGGCCATCGGGGCCGGCCAGGTGCAGTACCTGCTCGGCGGGGTCGGTGGGCACGCCGCCCACTACATGGATGCGCAGCTGCCGCAGCAGCTGCCGCGAGGCGTTGAGCATGGTGGGCGAGTCGTGGTTGCCACCCACCACCACAATGTCGCGGCAGCTGGTGGCCTGCATCCGCACCAGAAACGTGTAGTACTGCTCCTGCGCCGTATAGGAGGGCGACTGCGTATCGAAAATATCGCCGGCAATCACCAGGGTATCAATGGCCTGGGCCTGCACCGTCAGTAGTAGCCAGTCGAGGAAAGCCTGCTGCTCGCTGGTGCGCTCCTGGCCCGTGAGGAAGTGCTGGCCGAGGTGCCAGTCGGCGGTATGAAGGACGCGCATAGAGTAGAGTTGACCTCAAAGATACTTTGGGGGCAGAAAATCAGGTAATCATCAGGTATTCAGCAATGGTCATAATCCGGGTTTTATCCAGCGGATTCAATACCAGCAAATCCTTGTCTCCCGTGAGTAAGTGGGTCGCCTAGCCATCCAAGACTAAGGCGAGCAGGAAGTTGTCTTTGCTGTCCCGACAAAGGTCTATGACTGAAGTAACCGTTATAAACGCGGCTTTGGTTTCGATTTGCTCCAGCAGCTGCTGTAAATCCAGCAGCGAAAAATATTTTCTGAATTTCGGCCGTTGCGCTACGGCTACAAATTCATCAAGGAGTTCCAGGCTGAAAAGCAACGTCACCTTATCGGAGGAGATGAGCTGCCCCAGCCGCGCAAAATCCCGGGTTAGTAAAAAGCTAATCCACAGATTGGTGTCGACAATAATTCTATGCGGTTTTTTTGGCATAGCGTTTCGCTCTCACCGCTTCTACTTCCTTCGTTATTTCATCTGGCGAGGGTGGTTTCACCGCTGCTTTCGCCCGTATCCGGTTCACAACATCCATGAAGCCTTCCGGCGATGCCGGGCGAATGGCAATGAGATTTAAGTCGGCCAAGTCCTGTAATAGCTTCCCGGCTTTAGGATTCAGCAGGTCAATTTGGTAGCTAGTCATGGCCTGATAAAGAAATGATTGAAGATAATAGGATGCGAATTTAACACTGTTCCTGAGCAACTGCTAATCAGTACGCAACTTTAGTGCGAAATACATCACCGTAGCAGCCACCGCGCATATTATAGTGCCCATTCCACTTTATTGGCTCTGATTAACAGCACTACCAGCCTAGCGAGCAGAAGAAATACAATTATTCTTATGAGTATTTTATAATTAACTGAAATGCTGTCGAATGCACGTAGTATGACTAAATTTTTTATAAATTAAACGGTGCGTAAAATAATAAGATTACTGCCAGTATAAGAAGACTAACTAATCCAGGGCTACCTATCACATGCTACCAATACCGCTTAGTGCCCCGCCTGCGCTCCCTGAAAATCCGTCACGGCCTCGCCCAAATCCAGCACTTCCGCACCGGGCAGCACGGCCTGCACAATGCTGCTGCCCGCTGCCGAGCGGTAGCCGCCCGCGCAATGCACGAGAATGGGTTTGTCGGTCGGGATTTCGTGGGCGCGCTCGCGCAGCTCGGGCAGCGGAATCACCAGGGCGTTATCGAACACCGGCGTTTTCGCCTCGGTGCGGTTGCGAATATCTACGATGGTGAATTGCTCCGGATGCTCGCGCACCTGGGCCACGTCCACGGTGGGAGCGGTGGCGGGCAGGGCGGCTGGGGCCAGCAGCGCGCCTTGAATATTGCCCTCGTAGCCGATTTTGGCGGTTTTGCGCACCACCGCGTCGAGCCCGATTTTGGTGTCGGCCAGCAGGTAGAATTTTTCCTGGGGACCTACTATCGAGCCCAGCCAGGTTTCGAACTTGCCGCCGTCCTGCAGGTTGAGGGCACCGGGCAAATGGCCGGCGCGGAACTGGGCCGCCGGGCGGGTGTCGATGAGGAGCACGCCGGGTTCCAGCACGTCGGTGCTGCCGAGGTGGGGCACGGCCCGGATGCTGGTTTCAAGGCTAGGGGCCCCCTGGCGGTTGAGCTGCACGTCGTGGCCGAAGTATTTGGGCACAAAGGGCTGGTCTTCGAGCAACACTCGGATGAACTCCTGCTCCGACATAGGTTGCAGGGCGTAGTTGGTCTTCAGCTCCCTGGCAATGGTCGAGTCGAGGTCGGGGCTGGTGGTTTTGCCGCAGAGCGAGCCGGGGCCGTGCGCGGGATACACCTTGGTGCTGCCGGGCAGGGTCATCAGCTTGTTGCGGGTGCTGCGGTAGAGCTGCGCGGCCAGGGCCTCGCGCTGGTGGCCGCCCACGGCTTCGTCCTCGCGCAGGTCGGGCCGGCCCACGTCGCCCACAAACAGCGTGTCGCCGGTGAAGATGGCCCGGCTCTGGGCCAGCTCATCGAGCAGCAGAATGCTGATGCTGTCGGGCGAGTGCCCGGGCGTGTTGATGGCGTGCAGCTCCACGCTGCCAAGTTTGATACGGTCGCCGTCGTCGAAGTCCTGGTGCGGGTATTTGGCCCCCACCAGCTTGCTGCAATAGATGGTGGCCTCGGTTTCCTCGGCAATTTCCAGGTGCGACGACACGAAATCGGCGTGCGGGTGCGTCTCAATCACGGCGATGATGTCGGCCTCGTGCTCGTCGGCGAAGTCGTAGTAGGGCTGGGGGTCGCGGCCCGGGTCGATGACGGCAATCTGGCGGCCGCAGCGCACGGCGTAGCTGGCGTGGGCCAGGCCCTTGTCGTAAAACTGCTGGATTTGCACGGCCGAGGCCGTGCTACTGGGAAGGGGAGGCATAGCGCAAGGGAGCGGCCTGGGGCCGGGAGGTTTGCTCAAATATAAGCAGCCGCCGGAATGTGCGCGACGCTTTGCCGCCGGATTATCAACCAAAAAAGCCCTCGCTACCAGAGCGAGGGCTTTTTGCAGGCGTTGGTTACGCGGCGAAGGTTAGGCTTTGGCCTTCATCTTCATTTTGCCGCCGTTGTGGCCGTGGTGCTCGGCCTTCATCTTATCCATTTTGGCGAATTGCTCGGGCGTGAGAATGGCCTTTATCTGGGCCTCGTAGCGGTCGTGGGCGGCCTTCATTTCGGTGCGGCCGGCTTTGCGGTCGGTGCCGTACTTGGTTTTGAGGGCGGCGCTCTCCTGCTGGCGGGCCAGCAGCAGGCTTTCCATTTTGGCTTCCTGGTCGGCATTCAGGCCAAGCTCCTTGGCCATTTTGCCGGCGCGGTGGTCGGCCATTTTAGCGGGGTCTTTCTGGCCCTGCCGGCCGTTGCCGTAGTGGCGGGCCGTTTGGCGGGCATCGGTGCCGGTGCTTTGCACGGCGGTTTGGGCGAAGCTGGTGCCGGCG
>JALYUH010000440.1 GCA_030853985.1 Bacteroidota bacterium
CCATTGCACCGATTCCGCCCGACGGTTACGAACGCCCGGGCGGGGGCAAGCCCCACCCCTACATCATTGCGAACCCCCGGCAACCCGCGCCGGTGCCGTGCGTTAGCATAAACAGCAATTTCAACCACTTATTCTTCCCCTGATGTCTGATAAACCCACTATTTTCCCGCCCCAGAGCCAGGACGCGGGGGCCGGTAAGCCCGGCCTTGAATACAAGATGACCCCTGAGCCCGAGTACATTCGTGAAGGCTACAAGGGGGCCGATAAGCTGAAGGGCAAAGTGGCCCTCATCACGGGCGGCGACTCGGGCATTGGCCGGGCCGTGGCCGTGCATTTCGCCGTGGAAGGAGCCGACGTGGCCATCTGCTACTTCCCCACCGAGCAGCAGGATGCCGAAATGGTGCGCGACCTGGTGACGGCCCATGGCCGGCGCTGCCTGCTGCTGCCCGGCGACCTCAAAGCGCCCGCCTTCTGCCAGGAAATCGTGGACCGCACCGTGGCCGAGCTGGGTGGGCTGAACATTCTCGTCAACAACGCCGCCGAGCAGAACTGGCACGACACGCTCGAGGAAATCAAGGATGAGGAGCTCGACAGCATCTTCAACCTGAACATTATTGCCCAGTTCCGCATTGCGCGGGCCGCCGTGAAGCACCTCAAGGAAGGCGATTCCATCATCAACACGGCCTCGGTGAACGGCTTTAAGGGCAACGAGATGCTGCTCGACTACACCTCGACGAAGGGCGCGATTACGGCCTTCACGCGGGCGCTGTCGCTGCAGCTCATCAAGAAAGGCATTCGGGTGAACTCGGTGGCCCCCGGACCTATTTGGACGCCGTTCATCACCGGCATCGGGCTGCTGAAACTGCCGCTGTTTGGGCACGACGTGCCCATGGGCCGCGCCGGCCAGCCCTCGGAAGTGGCCCCGGCCTACGTGTTCCTGGCGTCGGAAGATGCCTCGTACTTCTCGGGCCAGACGCTGCACCCCAACGGCGGCTCGGTGGTGAATGCCTAACGCCGCTTAGGACTCCGCACCCAGGGTTACCAGTTGAGCGTTAACGGGTAAGAATCAATGCGCCTGATTTTTACCCGTTAATGCTCACCTGTTAATGTCATTCAGCAGCTTGGGCTTTGCCTTGCGCCGCATCGGCATAACCCCGTCGCAAGCCCCGCCGTATCAGGCCCTAAAAATGGCTGCATCGCCGTTTTGCATTTTTCAGCATCCCGCACATGAACACCAAACTCCTCGGCCTGATGGCCGCCGCCGCGTTGGCTACCGCTTCCTGCTCCCAGGACAAGAAGGTTGAAACCACCACCGCCACCACGCCCGAAACCGTAACCACGACCACCACCACAACCACTGTGGACACCGTAGCCGTGCACGACGAAGCCCGCCGCCTCGCCGCCCGCATGGCCGAAGACCTCAAGCTGACCGACCCCGCCGTGGTCACCCGCATCGAGCGCACGTACTACACCCGCGGCCAGCGCCTCGGCGAAGCCAACAACCGCTACGTAACCGACACCGTGGGCCGCTTCGCCGCCTTGCGCCAGATTAACGACGAGGCCGATACCAATATCCGCACCGACCTCAACAACCCCGGCTACTACAATACCTACTCGACCAACCGCGCCAATTACGGCGATGGCCCCTACTCGCTGGCTCCCGGCCCGGTAACAACTACCACCACGGCCGGCACCAGCGTCCGCCGCAGCACCGGCAGCAGCGTAGGCCAGGGCTCGGGCATCAAGAAAATGGAGAACCAGAACGACGGCGACAAGAAAACCAAGTACGAAAACGGTGCGAAAATCAAGCGCAACGACGACGGCTCGGTGAAAATTAAGATGGCCGACGGCACCAAAGTGAAAATTGACGAAAACGGCCACCGTACCGTGAAAAAGGGCCTGTTCAAGTAAGCCCCACTTCAAATCCAGCAAAAAGCCCGCTCCTGGTATCAGGGGCGGGCTTTTTGCTGGATTCAGGCAGCCTGTTACTCGCCGTGGATAATCTGCCAGACGTGGTGCTCCAGGTGCAGCACGTAGTCGCTGATGAGCCAGTGCAGGGTGGTGGGGTTGCCGTTGAGGGTGAGGTACTCGTGGCCGAGCAGGTGCGGGGGCAGGCGGTCGATGAGGTGCAGAATGAGCTCGTTCAGGCTGGTCCAGAGGGCCAGCAGCACGGCGCAGGGCAGGTGCTGGTAGTCGGCTGCGCGCACCCAGGCATCCTGGTCGTAGGGGCGCAGCTGGTGCGGCGGTGGTTGTTCAGGGCCGAGTCGATGAGGTGGCCCAGAATTTCCTTGCGGCTCCAGCGGCCCGGGCCGGGGTTGATGCTCAGCTCCAGCTCGGGGCAAGCCTTCCAAAAATCCGTCAGCAAATGGAGCTGCTGGCGGAGCTGGGCCTGGCTTTCGGCCAGGGGCGGGGTAGCAACAGTTGGGGAGGAGACGGCCATAACGGTCACAATAAGGCGGCGGGGGCCGCGTGTTCCGGAGCGCCTGAGTATACGTTCGGAAGCTGGTTTGTTACCAACGAAATCAACTGTAAGATGGATTTTGTTGATTTACAGTTTCATCGACCAGCTGGCTCCCGTGAACGGGCCGTAGGTGTAGGGCGCAAACTGCCCGCGCCGGAACCACGGCTTGGGCCGGGGCATGGTGCGGAAGCCGGTGCCGTGGGCCGTGGCGCTGTCGGCCGGGGCTTCCACGCGGGTGCGGCCGTTGCGCACGGCAATTTTGGCGAAGGCATAGCCCAGCGCGATACCCACCGGATAGTCGCTGCCCCAGTGCACCCCGTTGTTGAGCATGGCGTAGCCGAGCAGGCCCATCAGCGAGTAGCCTACGGGGCGCACAAAGCGGTATTCGGGGTAGTTTTCGGCTATGACCGTGACCGTGGCCATGGCCGTGGCCAGGTGGCCGGTCGGGAAAGCGTCGTAGTTGGGCACGAAGTGCTGGTAGGTGTTGTACGACGGAAACGGGTTCCACTCGCCGCGGTTCTGGGTGGCCACGTAGGGGCTTTGGCGGCCGGTGAGGCGCTTCATGGTTTGCACCACCAGGCCAGTGCTGAAAATGGCTTCGCCCAACTGGCTGGAGGTGCGCAGGGCGCGGTTGTCTTTCTTGATGCCGCCGTAAATCCAGAAGCTGCTGGCCACGGCCAGGTGCGTCCAGCCATCGCCGAGGAAGTAGAAGGTGCTGTTGAGGTTGTCGGGCACGTTGAACTCGAACGGCAAATTGGCCGAGCCGACATGGAACGGGATGTACACCAGGGTTTTCTGGGTGCTGGCAGCTTTCAGGCCCGCAAACCGGCCAAACTGCTGCGCGCCATCAGTAATCACCTGGTCGAAGGCCCACAGGGCCACCGAGCCGGCCACGATGCCCAACAGGGGTTCCTTGTTTTCGGACCGAAACGCGAACTTCGGAAACTGGCCCAAATCGCGCGGAATATGGTAGGCCCAGCTGAAAGCCTTGGTGTTGTCGTAATGCCAGGTCACGCCCGGGGCCACCGTGTAGTCGGTAATGCGGCCGTTGGCATCGCGCGGGTGGATGTGGGGCGGCGTTTCGATGCGCGCCATAGCGGCGGGCTGGCGGGCGGGCGCGGCCACGGCGGGCGTTGTGGCGGCGCGGGCAGTATCAGGGGGGGAAGCCGTGAAAATAGTATCAATGGCCGCCGACGCGGCTTGGGCCGGCTGGGCACTGCCAATAGCCAGACCTAAAAATAGCGGTGCAACGAACCGCCGGGAGCGGCAAAGAGTAAGGAACGACACGTAACGTACAACTAATTAATAATGAGCCTGCCGCATGAGGAAAAACGACGGACCGGGATAGCAGCGGAGTCAGGTGGCAGAGACGAAATCTGCAAACAAGGCCGCAAAGGTAACACTGGCGTCGCGTAGTGGACACCCTGGAGTAACCAGCTAACCGCGCAGACGGATGCGCGCCGGAAATGTTGTGTAAGCAGCGTATCTTTCTGGCAGGCCCGCCGCGTCGGCGGGCTATCCCTTGCTTCCCGCCCATGTCTCCAGCTGTCTCGATGCCTCCCGCCGCTCCGCAAGCTGCCACCGCAGTTGCCGCTAACCCCTTTCAGGCGCAGTTTGAGGCGCTGCGGCAACGAGCCCCCCTGCTGCGCAGCGAAGGTGTGCGCGAACGCCGGGCCCGGCTGGGCAAGCTCACCGACTGGCTGCACGCGCACCGGACGGATATTCAGCAAGCCCTGCTGACCGATTTTCGCAAGCCCACGGCCGAAACGGACCTCACCGAAAT
>JALYUH010000464.1 GCA_030853985.1 Bacteroidota bacterium
AGGTAGGAGGTAAGCGGCGGGCCCACCTGCTCGACGTCGGGCTGGGCGCGCACCAAGGCTTCGATGGCATCCACCGTTTCATCGTCGACGCCGGTGCCCACCAGCAGGCGCTTGGTTTTGTAGATGAGAAACAGCGCCACACCCACCAGCAGCCCGCCAATGGCAATGGAAGCCACCCCGTCGAGGTACGGGTTATTGAGCAAATGGCCCAAGTACACGCCCGCCAGGGCAATCACCAGGCCCAGCAGCGCGGCCAAGTCTTCGAGCAAAATGGCGAACACCGATGGGTCCTTGCTGCGGCCCAGCGTTTCCCAGAAGCCCGCGTCGCCCCGGTCGGCGTTGAACGCTTGGAAGGCCAGGAAGCAGGAAATGCCCTCAAACACCAGCGACAGGCTCAGCACCCAGTAGTTCCAGGTGGGGTTGGAGAGCGGCGCGGGCTGCCGCAGGTGCTCGATGCCTTCATAAAATGACATGCCGCCGCCCACCGAGAACACCAGAATGGCCACAATCAGGGCCCAAAAATACAGCTCCTTGCTGCGCCCGAAGGGGTGCCGCCGGTCGGCGGGCTTCTCGGCTTGGCGCACGCCGTAGAGAATCAGCCCGCCGTTGCCGCTGTCGACCAGCGAGTGAATACCCTCCGAAAGCATGGCCGACGAGCCCGTGAAATACGCCGCCACGAACTTGCTGATGGCAATGGCGACATTGGCCGCGATGGCCCCATAGATGGCCAGCTTGGAAGACGAACCCGGTGAACTCATGGCCCGGCTTACGCGGCGGCGGCGGCCGGGGTTGATATCCCTTACCGCCGCCGGGCCCGCCGCAGCGCAAATCCCTGCGCCACCCGCACCCCAATCAGCCCCGCCAGCAGCCCCGGCAGCCCCAGCAGCAGCAGCCAGGTATTGGCCTCGGGGTAGCTGCTGCGGGCCAGGTTGGCCAGGTTCACCATGAAATCGACGCAGTACCAAAACGCCAGGTGCACGGCTTGGTCCGCCAGCTGCCCCAGCGCCCTCATGCCCGCCGCTGCTTTAGCTGCCGCAGCGTCGCCGCGTTGCGCAGCGCCCCGTAGGTGAGCCCTAGCAGCAGCCCAGGCATGAGCACCAGGTAAAACGCCACATTCACCATGCCATACCGCGCCCCGCCGCCCGCCGAGAGCGCCGCAATAGTGCCCCCGTACAGCGGCCGAAGCCGGAAGTAGGCCGGGCTGTTGCGGGCCGTGGCGTGCGGGCAGGCATGGGCGTAGCAGTAGCGGGTGCAGCGGGCCGCCACGTAGGCGTTGGTGGGCGGCTGCCGGGCCGTTTCGTTCACCCAGAAGCCGAAGAGGAGCGGGAGGGCGGCGAGGAGCAGGGTGAGCAGGAGGGGACGCATGGAGCGTTGGTCTAAAGATGCTTTAGAAACACAAGCAGCAAAGGAGTAAAGAAATCCTCAAATGCCGAAGGGACTGCTGTTGAGCGTGACGGCTGCTATTTGCAAACGGGCCGCTGCTAGCACTTGTGGGCGCAGAGGAAAAGCCCGTCCTACCTTCGCCCTCATGTCCGCACCTACTTTGCAGCGCCGCCTCGGCCTGGTTCAAGCTACTGCTCTCAATATGATTGACATGGTGGGCATCGGCCCCTTTGTCACCCTGCCGCTCGTGATGGGCTTCATGGGGCCAAACTTCCTGCTGGCCTGGCTGGTGGGCGCGGCCCTGGCCTCCATTGATGGCCTGATTTGGAGCGAGCTGGGCGCGGCCTACCCCGAAGCCGGCGGCAGCTACCGCTTCCTCAAGCTGGCGTATGGCGAGCAGAAGTGGGGCCGCTACATGTCGTTTCTCTACGTCTGGCAAACCCTTATTCAGTCGCCGCTGGTGCTGGCGTCGGGGGCCATCGGCTTCGCCCAATACTTCGGCTACCTCGTGCCCATGCCCGAGTGGTGGCAGCCCAAGGCCGTGGCCGGCACCGTGGTGCTGCTGCTGGTGGTGCTGCTCTACCGCCGCATCGAGGACATCGGTAAGCTGGGCGTGGCGCTGTGGGTGGGCGTGCTGAGCCTCATGGGCTGGCTGATTTTCGGCGGCGTCACGCACCCCAATCACCACGTCGATATTTTCCCGGCCGGCGGCTTCTCGGCTTTGCCGGGGCTGCTGATTTCGGCCGCGATGGGGCAGGCGGCGGTCAAAACCATCTATTCCTACCTGGGCTACTACAACGTGTGCCACCTCGGGGCCGAAATAAAAGGTCCGGAAAAGGTGATTCCGCGCAGCATTTTTCTCAGTATTCTGGGCATCGCGGCCCTGTACCTGCTCCTGAACTGGAGCGTGGGCACGGTCATCGGCTGGGAGGAAGTGCAGGGCTGGCAGGCCAGCGCCGGCGACAAGTCGCAGTTCATCATCAGCGTGTTTATGGAGCGGCTGTACGGCCCCACGGCGGCCAACGTGGCCACGGCCATGGTGCTGCTGGTGGCGTTTGCGTCGCTGTTTGCGGTGCTGCTGGGCTACTCGCGCATCCCCTACGCGGCGGCGGCCGATGGCGAGTTTCTGCCCATCTTCGGCAAGCTGCACCCCACCAAGCACTTCCCCTACGTGTCGCTGCTGCTGCTGGGCGGCGTGGGCTTCGTGTTCAGCCTGCTGTTCCGGCTGGGCGAGGTGATTTCGGCCATCCTGGCCATGCGCATTCTGGTGCAGTTCGTGGGCCAGGCCGTGGGCCTGATGCTGCTGCGGAAGCGGCGCGGCACCACGGCGCTGCCGTTCAAGATGCCGCTCTACCCGCTGCCCGTCATTCTGGCCATTATCGTGTGGCTGTTTGTGTTCGTGGGCATCGCGCCGGTGGAGGTGACGTGGGGCGGCGTGCACTTCAAGCTCTACTTCCAAGTGGCCGCGTTGGGCATGATGGCGCTGGGCACGGGCGCGTTCCTGCTCTGGAGCCGGCGGCTGGGGAGGTGGCCGTTTGCGCCACCAGTGGTGTAAATCAGCTTGTCAGGCGGGCAACAACAAGTCGCCCGGACGCTGCCTGGCCCCATAAACCAGCAGGAAAGACACTTCAGCCTCCACTATCCGGTAAACCAGGATGCACTCGCGCCGAAAAACGGCCCGCCGGTAATCCCGGTCAGGATATTGACGCACGCGATGCCGGGGATACGCGTGGGGAAAAGGCGCGATGATATCACAGGCAAAATCAATAGTGGAGGGGCTGATTTGCCGTCCTCGCACCGCATCAAACTGCCCATGAGACGCTCGAATTGCGGCCAGTCCATCCAGAAACGCCGGGGTCGAATTCACTTCGCGGAGGCTTGCACTCAGAACCCCAGCCGTTGCCGAACTTCGGCAAAAGAAAGGCGGGGCTGTGCATCAGGAAGCTACTAGCTGACCTTCCAACTCGTCGTATGACAGCGACTGCCACGGTGCGGCCACCGCAAAGCGGATGACGTTGCGCTTCGACAATGCTTCTAAAATAGCCGCCACCATTTCATCATCATCGGGTGCGATGATGTCGAGCGTGTAGGTTTTCATACTTCAAATTACAGTAAAACGCCAAAACTGGTCCCTCACGCGCTACCCCAGCCACCACCCCAGCCCGCCCGCCACCAGCGCGCCAGTGAGGGTATTGAGGAAATTGACCGTGTTGTTGCCCAGCCAGCCGCGCCGCTCCACCGTCGCGCCCAGTACCGAATCCAGCAGGTTGCCCGCCGTGCCCGCCACCAGCAGCCCGCCAAACGCCGCACCCCAACCGAAACCCGCGCAGTAGGCGCCCGCCAGCAAGGCGCTGCCGGCCAGCCCCAGCAGGGTGCCTTCCAGGCTCACCACGCCATTCAGGCCGCGTGTGTCGGGCCGCAGCGTGAGGATGTTGTAGTAGCGCCGGCCGTACACGTTGCCTAACTCGGAGGCCAGCGTATCGGCAGTAGCGGCGGCGAAGCTGCCAGCCAGCATCAGGCGGGCCAGCGGGGCGGCGGGGAGGTATTGCCAGGCCAAAAGGCCCAGCGCGCCGGCTACGCCGGCATTGGCCATCACTTGCCCGGCCGTGCGGCGGCCCTTGTTTTCTTCGGCCAGCCCGAGGCGGCGCTTGTCGGCCAAGCGCCAGCCCGAGGCCGCGGTGCCCAGCCCGAAAAACAGGCCCAGCAGCGCCAGTCCCGTGAAGCCGCTGCCGAGATAAATCAGCAGGCCCAGTGCGCCGCCGGTAGCGGCCGCGGCCGTGGTCAGCTTGCTCGCCCGCACGCTATAGAACATGCCCAGGCCCAGCGTGAGCACCACCATACCAAGCCGAAGTGAGTCCATTACCCCAGCCGCTTCTCGTAGCAGAAGAACCGCAGCCCCGGCCGGAAAGCCAGCGTGATTTCGCCCGCGAACCGGTAGCCCAGCTTCGGAAACAGCCGTTGGGTGGCCGCGTTTTCGGAGTTGGTATCGACGCGCAAAAAGGCCAGGCCCTGTGCCACGGCTTGCCGCTCGGCCTGCGCCATGAGGGCCAGCGCCACGCCCCGGCCCTGCGCGGCCGGGTCCACGGCCAGGCGGTGCGTCACGAGGGCGGGCTCGGTCGCGTCCCAATCGGCCTGGGCATACTCGGCATCTTGGTCCTGGGTGAGAGCGGCCACGCCGGCCAACTCACCATCAACCTCAGCCACCCACAGGTAGCCTTGCGCGATGTCGGCCGTGAACACGGTTTCGTTGGGGTAATCGGCCGACCATTGGAAGTTGCCGCTGGCCTGCATCAGGGGCACCACGCGCCGCACCAAAGCCAGCAGAGCAGGAAGGTCGGCAAGGGTAGCGAGGCGGATACTCATGGGCGCGGCGGCCGGCAATAGCGCTGCCGGCCCTGGTGGGTTTCGTCGTTTAACAGGACAGACGGCGAAGTGCCAACCCGCCAAAGCGGGTTTGGCCCCTGCCGAAATTACACGCGCTAGTAGCCGCGCCGCAGCACCGCGGCCGCGTCCTTGGCGAAATAGGTCAGAATGGCATCGGCCCCGGCGCGCTTGATGCTCGTGAGCACCTCCATCATGGTGCGCTCGCCATCGACCCAGCCGTTCTGGGCGGCCGCTTTTATCATGGCATACTCGCCGCTCACGTTATAGGCCGTCACGGGCAGATGGGTGTGGTTTTTCACTTCCCGAATGATGTCGAGGTAGCTCAATGCCGGCTTAATCATCACCATGTCCGCCCCCTCGGCCTCGTCCAGCGCCAGCTCGCGCAGGGCTTCGAGGCGGTTGGCGGGGTTCATCTGGTAGCTTTTCTTGTCGCCTTTTTTAGGGGCCGAAGCCAGGGCTTCGCGGAACGGACCATAAAACGCCGAAGCGTACTTGGCCGTGTAGCTCATGATGCTGACGTGCGAGAAGCCGTTCTCGTCCAGCACCCGCCGAATCCAGGCCACGCGGCCGTCCATCATATCGCTCGGGCCGATGATGTCGGCCCCGGCGCGGGCCTGCGCCAGGGCCATCTGGCCCAGCACTTCGAGGCTGG
>JALYUH010000510.1 GCA_030853985.1 Bacteroidota bacterium
GCGCTGGCCATGCGGAACACGGTGCTCTGGCTACCAGAAACCACCAGTAGCGTGTTGTTGTCGGTCAGCAGCAGGCCATCGGCGCCCATTAGGCTTTGGGTTTTGGCCACGGTAGTGAAACCGGCGGGGTTGGCGAGGGGCACTTTGAACAGGGTGCCGTCGCTGGTTTTGGCCGTGAGCAGGTAGCCATCCGGGTGGTACACGATGCCGTTGAGGCCGAAGCCAGTGCCGCCGCTCAGCTGCGCGTTTTCGAGGAATACCGTGGCCGTGCCCTGGGCATCCACCTTGTAGATGATGGGCGACATGCTGTCGGTGATGTAGGCGTTGCCATCTTTGTCCACGGCAATGTCGTTGGCGAAGTGCATGCCCGTGGGGCGCAATCCCCCCAGGTCGACGTAGCTGGTGAGCGCGCCGGTACTGCTGTTGAAGATAGCCAGGGCCGCCAGCTTGCCTTTGGTGGGCGCATTTACCACGCTGGGATTGAAGCCGTTGTCGGACACGGCGGCCAGCAGGCGCTGGCGGCCGGCATCGAGGTTGAGGCCAATGGTAGAAATCAGGCGGGAATCCTTGCCGAACTCCGCGTAGGTGCTGTCGTCGCGCACAGTCCCGACGGTGCCTTTGGTGCGGGAGCTCACGTAGAAACGCTTGTTGGCCTCGTCGTACTGCACGCCTTCGGGCGAGATGCCGGCCTGCGGTACCGAGATGCGGTCAGGGTTCGTGACGGTTGGCGTGACGGGCTCGGCGTCTTTGGAGCAGCTGGCCAGCAACCCCAAAAAGCCCGCTGCCAGGGCCGTGAGACGTACAAAACGGGGCAATGGAGCGGGGCCAGCCGGGGCCGCCAGGAGTTTGGCAATCATATACAAACGGGGGTAATGCGCAGCGAATAAACTACCTGCTTGTACGGACCCCAGCCGGGCGCGGCCGTCGGGGAAGGGCCTGATTCGGCGGAGAGGGGATTAAAAAGACGTTAAGACCAACCCGGCGGCGGCGGGCCGCCCGCCCTCGCCTACCCTATCGCCCGCTGCACCCACGGCTTGAGGCCCGGCACGCGGGCCAGGCACACGGCCGCATTCACCAGCCAGGCCTTGTTGCTGAGGAAACGCATGAGGCGGTAGCTTTTGGCCAGCTTCCGGCCGATTTTGTGGGCCACCTGCGCATCGTACTCCCGCATGAAGCCGGCGCTGAAATCCTGCTGCGCGAAGCACGCCGCCGCCTGCGTGCCGGCCAAAATCCCGCTCTGAATGGCCGTGTCGATGCCGTGGCCCTGCAAGGGGTCAATTAGCGAAGCGGCATCGCCGCAGAGCATGAACCGCGCCCCGCTGATTGGCCGAACCCGCCCACCACCCAGCGGCAGGCCGAAGCCCACAATGGGCCCCAGCGGCCGGGCCTGGGCGAAACGCCCGGCCAGCTCGGGGTGCGTGGCGAGCACCCGCGTGAGGGTTTCCTTGAGGTCGACTTTGTGCTCGGCCACGATTTCGGACAACATGCCCAGGCCCACGTTGTAGCGCCCCCCGCCCACCGGAAACAGCCACACGTAGCCGGCCAGGTAGTCGCTGCTGAGGAAAAACTCGGTGGTGCCGCTGCTGGCCCCGGCCACGTTTTCGTAGTAGGCCCGCACGCCGGCGCAGTGGTGGGCGCGGTCGAGGGGCGCGGGCAGCAGCTTACGGCCCACCACGGAGTTGGCCCCATCGCAACCGATAACCAGCTGGGCAATGATTTCGCGGCCGTCGGTAGTCGTCAGGCGGGCACGGCCGGGCGCTATTTGCAGGGTTTTGAGGCCGGTGTTTTCGATGATTTCAGTGGTCGAATGCTGACGCACCAAGTCCAGCAGCGCCGCGTCGAACGCCTTGCGGGGGCTGTTGAAGCTGGGCAGCTGCCATCGCAGCGTGAGGCTGGCGCCGCTGGGCGCCACCAGGCGCGAGTCGCGCACGTCGTCGCGCGGCTGCAGCTGCCAGAGCTGCGCCACAAACGCGGGGTCAAGTTGGCGCAGGGCTTTGAAGGCCTGGCCGGGAATGGCATCGCCGCACACTTTGTCGCGCGGGAACGGGGCCTTATCCAGCAGGGCCACGCGCAGGCCGCGGTGGCGCAGGGCCAGGGCGCAGGCCGCACCGGCCGGGCCGGCCCCCACAATGGCAATGTCATAATCAAAAGCGGGCGAATCGGGCGGCACGGGCCAAAGGTAGCAGCCGGGGCGGGGCGGCTCCTGCGGGCACGCCACATTTTCGGCGGCGCTACGTATA
This sequence comes from Bacteroidota bacterium, assembly GCA_030853985.1. GTDB lineage: Bacteria > Bacteroidota > Bacteroidia > Cytophagales > Hymenobacteraceae > Hymenobacter. The sequence goes on from JALYUH010000510.1 coordinate 2,241, forward strand.
TTTCACCCGCACTTCATTTCCTGGCTTTGACTGCTCTACCGGAAATCCTGCTCCCAGCCGACGAAGTGGCCCGCCTGGCGGCCCTCGACCGCTACCAGCTGCTCGACGCGCACCGCGAGCAAATCCTCGACGACGTGGTAGCCGCCACCGCCCAGCTGTTTCGGGTATCCAACGCCATGCTGACCCTGGTCGAAGGCCGCACGGTGCTGCTCAAAGCGCCCTACAACCTGGCCCAGCCCTTCGAGCGCCTGCCCCGCGAGCAAAGCCTGTGCTCGGCCACTATTCTGCAAAACGACACGGCGGTGTTCGAAGACCTGAAGCAAAACAGTGCGCCGGGCGTCGATATTTCGATGATTCTGCAACTGGGGCTGCATTTCTACGCCGGCCACAACCTGCGCACGCCCGAAGGCTACAACATCGGCACGCTGTGCCTGTTCGATGGCCCGCCCCGGCACTTCCCGCCCAGCGAGCGCCACCTGCTGAGCCAGCTGGCGGCCCTGGTGATGCACCTGCTGGAGCTGCGGCGCATTGTGGGCCCGCATTCCGGCTTTACGGCCCTGCTGTGGGCCAGCATCTACCGCAGCATGAGCGAGCACCTCACCAGCCTGACCAACCTGACCCAGCCCAACACGCCGGCCAACGCGCCGCTGGCCCCGGCCGTGGCCCAGGAAGCCGGCCGCATCGTGGCCAACCTCGACCAACTGGTGGCGGCCACGCTGCGCCGCCGGTAAAAGCGCCGGCCCGGCGAATTTATTTGGCCGCCACCGGCGTTTGCTGCGGGATGGCTCCGCTGGTGCAACCCTGGCCCGCCGCCGGGGGTACAAGCAGCAGCAGCTAAAGGCTCGGCGGTACCAGCCCTGGTTTGCCAGGCCCGGCCCACCGATTTAACTAGTTGCGGCCGGCCCATTTTACCCATTCTGTTTTGGTTGATAATTCTGATTCCCTGATACCGGCCAACGACGCGGCCCGGCTGCAAGCCCTCGCAAGCTACCAGCTGCTAGATGCCCGCAGCGAAAAAGTGCTCGATGATGTGGTGGCCGCCACGGCCCGCCTGCTGGGCGTTTCCAACGCCATGCTCTCCATCGTGGAGAAGGACGAAGTGCTGGTGAAAGCGCCCTACAACCTGCCGGTGGTCATCGAGCGGGTGCCGCGGGCCCAAAGCATCTGCTCGGCCACCATTTTGCAAAACGACACGGCCGTGTACGAGGACCTGAGCCAGGCCAGCATTCCCGGCGTCGATATTTCGCTGGTGCAGCAGCTGGGTTTGAGCTTTTACGCCGGCCACAACCTGCGCACGCCCGAAGGCTACAACCTGGGCTCGCTGTGCGTGTACGACGGCCCGCCCCGCCAGTTCGCGCCCGTCGAGCGCGCCCTGCTGGCCACCCTGGCCGGCGTGGTGATGCGCCTGCTGGAGCTGCGCCGCACCCTGGGCGCGCACGCCGACCGCACCGCCGTGCTCTGGAATCCCGTGTACGGGGCCATCGGCGGGCAGCTGGCCCGCCTTGGCGCGCTGGCCGAGCGCACCACCCCCCCCGGCGGCCCCGCCCAGCTCACGGATAGCGTGGTGGCCGAAGTGCAGGCCATTGCCACCGTGGTCGACCAGTTTGTGGCCGCCACCCTCAAGCGGGTGTAGCCGCCGGGCTCGGGCATTGCCGACGTTCGCAATCGTGCCCACGACCCGAGTCCCAGGCTCGTACCCAGTCGGCACGCGTTGCAGACGCGCACCAGCCGCCATGGTTTCCGCCGGTTTTGAGGGCGTACTTTTGCGTCGTCTCCGTGTTTGCATCATTATGCTTGAAGAAAAGAAGGTAAAAACCCTGGCCCTGCTCGGCGCTACGGGCTCCATTGGCACGCAGGCGCTGGAAGTGGTGCGGCAGCAGCCCGGCCGCTTCCGGGTGGCGGTGCTGAGCGCCCAGCGGCAGTGGGAGCTGCTGGCGCAGCAGGCCCGCGAGTTTCGGCCCGCCGTGGTGGTTATCGGCGATGAAAGCTTTTACCAAAACCTGAAAGCGGCCCTGGCCGACCAGCCCGAAACCGAAGTCCTGGCCGGCGCGGCGGCCCTGGCCGAAGTCGTGACGCGCCCCGAAATCGACATCGTACTCACGGCCCTGATGGGCTACGCCGGGCTGCTGCCCACGGTGGCCGCCATCCGGGCGGGCAAGGACATTGCCCTCGCCAACAAGGAAACGCTGGTGGTGGCCGGCGAGCTCATCACCGGTCTCATCCGGCAGCACAACGTGCGCCTGCTGCCCGTCGACTCCGAGCACTCGGCCATTTTCCAGTGCTTGGTGGGCGAGGAGCCGAACCCGATTGAGAAAATCATCCTCACCGCTTCGGGTGGGCCCTTCCGCGGTCGTTCGGCCCAGCAAATGGAGGCCGTCACCAAAGCCCAGGCCCTGAAGCATCCCAACTGGGACATGGGCGCGAAAATTACCATCGACTCGGCTTCGCTCATGAACAAGGGCCTCGAAGTGATTGAAGCCAAGTGGCTGTTCGGCCTCACCAACGAGCAGATTGACGTGGTGGTGCACCCCCAAAGCATCGTGCACTCGCTGGTGCAGTTTGAAGACGGCTCGCTGAAGGCCCAGCTCGGCCTGCCCGACATGAAACTGCCCATTCAGTACGCGCTGGGCTACCCGCAACGGCTGGCCAACACCTTCCCGCGCTTCTCATTTCTCGACTACCCCACGCTCACCTTCGAGGCGCCCGACCGTGCGGCCTTTCCCAACCTGGAGTTGGCCTTCGGAGCCATGCGGCGGGGCGGCAACGCGCCCTGCGTGCTCAACGCGGCCAATGAGGTGGCGGTGGCCGCATTTTTGCAGGACCAGGTGGGCTTCCGCCAGATGTCGGACCTCGTGGCTGAGTGCCTGGCGCGGGTATCGTACCTTGCAGAGCCGTTATTGGCCGATTTGGTAGCGACCGACGCGGAAACGCGCCGGGTTGCTGCGCAATTAATTAAGAATTAATAATGATGAATTACGAATTGAAACAAAAGGCACAACGTTGCTTTTCTGCTTCAATTTTACTTTTCATAACTACTGATTCTTAATTCCTAATTCTTAATTCTTAATTCAATTTTTCCTTGGCTATCCTCACCATGATTGGCCAGCTTGTGCTGGCACTTTCCATCCTCGTTGGCTTGCACGAATTCGGCCATTTCGCCTTCGCCAAGCTTTTCAAAATCCGGGTCGATAAGTTCTACATCTTCTTCGACTTTCTGTTTCCGATGCCCAACGTGGCCAACTTCGCGCTGGTGAAAAAGAAGATTGGCGAGACCGAATACGGCATCGGCTGGTTCCCGCTGGGCGGCTACGTCCAGATTCACGGCATGATTGACGAGACGCAGGACGCCACCGCCCTGGCCGGCCCGCCGCAGCCCGACGAGTTTCGGGGCAAGCCGGCCTGGCAGCGCCTGCTGGTGATGCTCGGCGGCATTATTATGAACGTGCTACTGGGCATCGTGATTTTCACGGCCATGACGTCGTACTACGGCGAAACCTACCTGCCGGCCTCGTCGGTGAAATACGGCGTGCTGCCCAACGGCCTGGCCCGCCAGGTGGGCTTCCAGACGGGCGATAAAATCGTGAAAATCAACGGCCGGCCGTTCAAGGATTTCGACGACATCTACCAGCCCGACGTATTACTCGGCGACAATACCTACTTCACCGTGGAGCGCGGCAGCCAGCTGGCCGACGTGAAGATGCCCGACAACTTCCTCGACCTTTCCAGCAAGCAAACCGAGGACAGCGTGCTGCTGCGCCCCCGCGAAACCTTCGCCGTGGACCGCGTGACGCCCGGCGGCAATGCCGCCAAAGCGGGCCTGCAGGTGGGCGACGTCATCACGGCCGTGAGTGGCCGCCCCGTGCAGTTCTTCGACGAGCTGCAGGCCGTGCTACTGGCCAACAAAGACAAAACCGCCCGCCTCGACGTGCTGCGCGCCGGCCAGCCCCTGGCCCTGAACGTGCCCGTAGACGCCGACGGCCACATCGGCTTCGAACGCAAATCGACGCTGAACATTGGCACCCGCCAGTACTCGCTGGCCGAGGCACTGCCGCGCGGGGCCAAAAAGGCCTTTTCCATTGTGTGGGTGCAGGCCCGGGCCTTCGGCAAAATCTTCACCGGCAAGGCTTCAGCCAAAAACCTGGGCGGCCCGGTCGAAATCGCGCAGCAGTTTGGCGGCGTCTGGGACTGGCAGCACTTCTGGGGCCTGGCCGGCATTTTGAGCATGGTGCTCGCCTTTATGAACCTGCTGCCCGTGCCGGCCCTCGATGGCGGCCACGTCGTGTTTCTGCTCTACGAGATGATTCTGCGCCGCAAGCCTTCCGATGCCTTCCTCGAAGGCGCGCAGCGCGTGGGCACGGTCCTGATTCTGGCGCTGATGGCCTACGTCATCGTCATCAAGCAGGTGCTGAAGTTCTTCTAAGCGGTTTTCCCGCTGGAAAACAGACCGTCATGCCCATCTGGCGTCCACGCAGTGAAGCATCTCTACCGCAGCAGTAAATAAGTTTACTATTGCGGTAGAGATGCTTC
>JALYUH010000517.1 GCA_030853985.1 Bacteroidota bacterium
GTATTGGGTAATTAGGAGCCGGGCCATTTGTGTTTGGCTCCTGATTACCCAATACCGACTACTTATTTTAACCCATGAAAATTGCTTTCGTAACCGGCGCTTCGTCGGGAATTGGCCGGGCTACGGCCGTGGCGCTGGCCAAGGCCGGCTACCAATTAGTGGTGACCGGGAGGCGACGCGAGCGGCTGGATGAGCTAGCGGCGGAACTGGCCCCGGTGCCCGTGCACGTGCTGGAGTTTGACGTGCGCGACCGGTCGGCCGTGGACGCGGCGGTCGCCAGCTTGCCCGAAGCATTGCGCGCGCCGGATATTCTGGTGAACAACGCCGGCGGCGCGCACGGCCTGAGCCCCATCCAAACCGGCGACCCGGCCGACTGGGACGAGATGCTGGATGCCAACGTGCGCGGCCTGCTGAACGTGACACAGGCGCTGCTGCCGGGCATGACGGCCCGCCAAACCGGCTTTATCCTGAACGTAGGCTCCATTGCCGGGCAGGAGGCCTACGCCAACGGCAACGTGTACTGCGCCACCAAAGCCGCCGTGCAGATGCTGACCAAAACCATGCGCCTCGACCTGCTGCCCACCGGTGTGCGGGTGGCCGAAGTGAACCCCGGCGCGGTGGAAACCGAGTTTTCGCAGGTGCGCTTTAAGGGCGATGAGGCGCGGGCAGCCAAGGTGTACGAGGGTTTTGAGCCGCTGAAAGCCGCGGATATTGCCGACGTCATCGTGTTCATGGTAACGCGGCCGCCGCACGTAACGATTGCCGAGGTGCTGGTGCTGGCCGGCGCGCAGGGTGCCGCCACTACCATTGACCGGAAGTAAGCTGTTGGCACTGGAAAAGCCCCGCTGGCCCCGCTGGCCGCGCTTCTGCGCTCCTGGCGGGGCTTTGCTATTACCCCGAAACGGCTAGCTTTTCCAGCAGGGCACGGTTCAGTTCGTGCTGGCCGGCGAAGGTGATTAATTGCGTTTTGGCTCCGAACTGCTCAAGCTGCTGCTGTTGCTGCCCGGCCTGCGCGAGGGAAATATATTCATCATTGGTGCCGATGACGACGGAAACCGGCAAGCCTGGCAGAAGCTTTTGGGCGGCGGCAGCGGGCAGGTCTTCGGGAAAGCTGCCGGCCCAAAGGATGAGGTGGGCGGGGCGGAAAGCGGCCTGCGCCAGCCAGCGGCCCACAGTGGCGGTGCCCTGCGAAAAGCCCAGCACCGTGAGCGGCACGTCGGGCGGGCATTGGGCCAGTACCTTTTGGGCCAGCTGATTGAGGAAGCCAATGTGGTCGTCGATTTCGGCCAGGCGGTCATCGCGCGTCATCCAGCTGGCCCCCACGCGGCCGCCGTTGCCTTGCAGGTAGAACCGGGAGAGGCCTTCGGGAGCAATAACGACGGTGGTGGGGTCAGCTTCGGTGATAAAAGCGAAGTGGCGGATGAAGTACGCCGCCAGCTGCCCGTAGCCGTGGCAGACGAACCAGACGCGCCGCGTGCGGGCCGACAACTCGCCCAGCTGCTGGTAGCGGGCCGTGCGGGCCACGGTGATATGGCGTTCCATGGAAACCAAACGGGGTGGCGGCGGGCTACCCAACGGGCGGCAGGTCGTCGGGCGAGAAGCAGAAGGGCATGAGGGCGCTCAGGCCGCTGAAGCGCAGAATGGTGCCATTGCGGCTAGGGAGCAGCAGCGGGATGGGCTGGCCCTGGCGGGTTTCGTATTCGAGCATCACCTGGCGGCAGGCCCCGCAGGGCATGGCGGGGCCAAAATCGCCGTGCCCGGGGCGGGCGGCCACGGCCATGCCCACGATGGGCGCATGGTTGGGCTGGGCGGCGGCGAGGCCAAACAGGGCCGTACGCTCGGCGCACAGGCCGGAGGGATAAGCGGCATTTTCCTGGTTGGTGCCTTTGAAGACGGTGCCGTCGGCCAGGAGCAGGGCGGCCCCGACATGGAAGCCGGAGTAGGGGGCGTAGGCATCGGTGGTCGCGTCGCGGGCGGCCTGCCAGGTAGTTTGTTCGGCCGGGGTGAGGTCGGTTGCGGCGTCCAGCTCTTCGAAGTCGATAAGCTGCTGGCGGGAGATGCGGGCCATAAGGGTGGGATTAGGGGGCGTGAAGATAGGAGGAAGTCTTCGGCCGTGAACCCAGTGGCGCGTTAAGCAGTGGCTGCGCGGTTGTTTTTGAGAGGCTAGTTCCGGGGCAACAGGTGGCGTTCCTGGAGCAGGGCCGTGAGGGGAGAGTTGGGGCGGATAATGGGCAGCAGCGTTTCGTAGGAAATTTCAATGTCGATACTGCGGTCGGCGTGGTAGGGTCCGGGGCTGCCTAGGCTGTCATCGTCGCGGTCGTCGTAGCTGAACGTAAGGCCCGTACCGGTAACGAGGAAACCCCCGGCAGGGAGCTGGCCCTTGCCTCCCACGCCGTCGTAGTAGGCGTTGCCGGCCCATACCAGCTTAAGGCGCTGGAGCAGCAGGCGGCGCAGCGGTACCTGGTAGCTGGGGGTCAGCAAGGAGGACAACTGTAGGCGGCGGCCGGTGCGCAGGTCGTAGGTGCGGCTCTGACCCCATTCGTGCATGTTTATTCCGGCGTCTTCGGTGGCCGTGAATCGCTCAAGCTGCACCACCGAAAAGAGGTAGTTGCTGTTGTAGGCGACGTACGTTTCACCGTAAAAAAAATATTCGGGTTGGTCGGTCCTGCGGGCGCGCAGCAGCGAGTCGAGGTAGTGGTTGATACTCGGCGGGGGCATGGGCCGGCCAAGGGCGGTCTGGATGGGCCGGGTAGCGGCAGCAAGGGGGCGGCGAAATTGCAGGTAGCACTGGCGCAGCTCCGCCGAATCGAGCCGGGTGCTGTCGTAAAAGTCGTCGCGGGTGAAGCGTTTGACTGCCCAGGTTTCCTCGTCGTAAGCCAGGGCATCGGCGTAGGTTTCGCGCAGGGCTACGGGCAGGGTGCGGCGGCCATCGGCACTGTGCCAGGTGCCGGTGAGGTGGGCGCGGAGGGGGCCAGCAAACAGGAAGTAGCCGGTCCGATTATCCAGGCCAGATTCGTCGGTAAATATTTCGTCGAAACGGGTTTGGCCCTGGTATCTGGCGGGCTCATGCTGGCTGAGGCGTAGCGGCCGGCCCCGGCGGCCGTAGTAATAGCTGCCGAAGGTGAACCGGAAACCCGAATCCAGCTCCATCGTCACGGCCTGCGCGCCGATGGTGCCCCGCCAATGGCGGGGGGAAGGGCGGGTGTCGTGGTCAAAGCGCGGCGCGGGAACGGCGGCGGGGGAAGCCGGCTGGCCCCACGCGCCGACCGCGCCGAAGAGCAGCTCCGGGAGCAGCAGCCAGAAAGTACAGCGCATGAGCGATAAGTAAGGGATGGGCTCGCCGGGAGTGGGCTGTAAAAATAAGGGGGCTGCAGCAGCCTGCGCTTGCCCAACTGCCACTGCGCGGCCGGCCCACCGGCGCGGAATACAAGTCCGCGCTACTTTTGCCGCATGACTTCCCGCTTGTTGCTCCTCGGGGCCGGCCGCTCGGCCTCGTCCCTCATTCACTACCTGCTGCGCCACGCGCCCACCGAAAACTGGTTTCTGACCGTTGCCGACGTGAACCCGGCCCACCTGGTACCCGTGCTGGCGGCGCACTCGCAGTACGCCCGCGCCGTGCCGTTTTCGACGGAAAACGAAGCGCAGCTGGACGAGCTGGTGGCGCAGGCCGATGCCGTGATTTCGATGCTGCCCGCCGCCCTGCACCCGGTGGTGGCGCGGGCCTGCGTGCGCCACGGCCGGCACCTGGCCACGGCCAGCTACGTGAGCCCCGAAATCCGGGCGCTGCATGACGAAGCCACCGCCGCCGACGTAACGCTGCTCATGGAGTGCGGCCTCGACCCAGGCCTCGACCACATGTCGGCCATGCGGGCCATTGCGGGCATTCGGGCGCGGGGCGGGGTCATCACGAGTTTCAAGAGCTACTGCGGCGGCCTGCTGGCCCCGGCGGCCGAGGGCGACAATCCGTGGAAATACAAGTTCACCTGGAACCCGCGCAATGTGGTGTTGGCGGGGCAGAGCACGGCCAAATTTCTGGAAAACGGCGTGCCGCGCTTCATTCCCTACCAGCAGCTGTTTGCCCGCACCGAAATGCTGACGGTGCCGGAGTACGGCGACTTCGAGGGGTACGCCAACCGCGACTCGCTCAGCTACCGCGCCCCCTATGGCCTGGACGATATCCCGACCATCCTGCGGGGCACGCTGCGCCGGCCGGGCTACTGCGCCGCCTGGCACGCCCTGGTGCGCCTGGGCCTCACCGACGACGCGGTGAACCTCGGCAACCCCGAAACCATGACCTGGGCCGAGCTGGTGGAAGCCTACCTGCCCACCTCGCTCATTCCGCACCTCGACGTGGCCCAGCGCACGGCCACCTACCTCGGCCTGAACCCGATGGGCGAAGAAATGACGTGCCTGGAGTGGCTGGAGCTGTTTTCGGACCGGCCCGTGGGCCACGCCCACGCCACGCCGGCCCAGCTGCTGGAGCGACTGCTGGCCGAAAAGTGGCAGCTAGACCCGCACGATAAGGACCTGATTGTGATGCAGCATCTGTTCGAATTCGAGCTTAGTGGCACCACGCACCGCCTCACCTCGTCGCTGGCCGTGGAGGGCGACGACGCCACGCATACCGGCATGGCCAAAACCGTGGGCCTGCCGCTGGGCATGGCCGTGCGCCGCCTGCTGCGCGGCGAGGTCCCCCAGCGCGGCGTGCTCATTCCGGTGGGGGCCGATTTGTACGAACCCATTCTGGACGAGCTGGCAGCCGACTACGGCATTCGGTTCAGCGAAGTAGAAGTGTAGGGAATTGCGCCGGGCAATAGCTTTGCTACCGCGAACGTTACCGCCGCCATGCCATCACTTCGGGCTTATGTAGTATTGCGCGGCAAACTGCTCATGCGGCTGCTACGCGAAATTGGCTGGCTGCGGTTGGGGGTGCTGGTGCCAGTGCTGGTATCGGCCGGGGGCCGGGGGCTGGTGCTCGGTGCTAAGCATCCGGTGGGGCAATGGGCCGTTCCGGGGCTCATTTTCCTTACGCTGGCATCGGCCCACCGGCAGCGGGCCGATTTAACATTTCTTTTCAGCAGCGCGCCGCAATTCCGGCGCTGGCTGGCCGTCGAGTACGGAGTAGTGGCGCTTCCTGTCGCGGTTTGCCTGGCGCTGTTTCAGGATTGGGCCGCTACCT
>JALYUH010000525.1 GCA_030853985.1 Bacteroidota bacterium
GGAGCGGGAGGCGCATGATGGGGGCGGCTAAGGGAAGGGCAAAGGTCGTGCGCAGCAACTGCGGAGCCGGTGGAGGCGGGCCGGCGAACCCGCGCCGTACTTTTGCGGCCTGTTGCTTCGGCAATAGCCCGTGTATGCCGCAGCCCATTCTTGCTTTTTTATTGTTGCCGTTCGCCTGGATTTATGCTGCGGTGATGTCCCTGCGCAACTGGCTGTACGACCGGGGCTGGAAACGGGCCGAAACCTTCGCCGTGCCCCTGCTGAACGTGGGCAACCTGCGGGTGGGCGGTACCGGCAAAACGCCCCACGTCAGCTGGCTGGTCGAGGAGCTGCTGCGCCAGGGCCACCGCCCGGCCATCCTCAGCCGGGGCTACGGCCGCCGCACCAAAGGCCCGCGCCTGGCCGGGCCCGCCGACTCGGCCGCCACCGTGGGCGACGAGCCCTGGCAGTATTACGGGCAGTTTGCCGCCCAGCCGGTGCCCGTGGCCGTGGCCGAGAAGCGGGGCCTCGGCGTGGCGCTGCTGCTGCGCGAGCGGCCCGAAACCACCGTCATCGTGCTCGATGATGCCTACCAGCACCGCGCCGTGCGCCCCGCCCTGAACGTGCTGCTAAGCGAGTGGGCGCGCCCGTTCTACACCGACCATGTGCTGCCCGCCGGCCGCCTGCGTGAGGCGCGGGCCGGGGCCGCCCGCGCCGACGTCGTCATCATCACCAAGTGCCCGCCCGATGCCCCAGCGGCGGCCCGGGCAGCCGTGGAGCGGCAGGTGCAGCGCTACGCCCGGTCCGGGGTGCCGGTGTTATTCTCGGCGTATGCTTACGGGGCTCCACAGGCATTAGGTTCTGTTAATGAAGGGATTGAAGCAGTAGCTGCCGTGGTGGCCCGCGCCGGCCCGGCATTACTGCTCACCGGCATTGCCCAGCCCGGGCCGCTGCGCGAATACCTGGCCGCCCAGGGCTACGACATCCGGTTTCACGCGGAGTTTCCCGACCACCACGCCTTCACGCCGGCCGACCTGGCGGGGCTGCGGGCGCATTGGCAGCCGGGCTGGCCTATTTTTACGACCGAAAAGGATGCCACGCGCCTACTCGACCCCATGTTGGGGGCCGCGCGGGTGGGGCTGCCGTTCTATACCATTCCGGTGCGGGTGGCGTTTCTGAACGATGGCGGCGCGGGGCTGCGCCGGCTGCTGCCGGTGGCACCCGCCCGGCAGGCTTGATTTTGCGTGGCGCGAGCCGCATTTCGTTGTTTATTATCTGTTTTCGTTTGAAGGCTTTGCCCCGAAATTCTTTTTTACTGCCCGGTTTGGGCCGCTGGCTGACGCTGCTACTGCTGATGATGATGGCGTCGGCCGCCCGGGCGCAGGTGGTCGATGACTCGACCAGAGTGATGTACGGCCCCCGCACCACCCGCGTCATTTACGAAGGGGAGGTGCTGCGCGACTCTACCAGTGGCGTGCCCGTCGATACAACGCTCACGAAGTGGCCGCAGCAGCGGTTCTGGGTGCACGACACCACGTTTCAGCAGGACCTGGGGGCGGTGGGCTCGGCCTCACGGCCGCTGCTCTACCAGCCCACCCTGGAGCTGGGCGCGCGCTACGGCCGCAACGCATTCGACCGCTACGCCCACCAGGCGCGCACGGTGCCGTACTACGATTCGCGCTCGCCGTACTCGTTTTTCCGGTTCATTCAATCGGGCTCGGGCGAGCAGGTTTTTGAAATCAGCTACAGCCGTAGTCTGAAGAAGAATTTTAGCATTGGGGTTGATTACGAGCGGATTGCTTCGAATAAGATTTCGGCGGCGCGGTCGTCGCGCGATGCGCTGGTGGAGCATTCCAACCTGCTGCTGTTCGGGCGTTTCCAGACCGATAATGAGCGGTACCACCTGCTGTTCAACATCAGCAACGCCCGTCACCGGGGGCAGGAGCAGGGCGGCATCCGGCCCGTTGTTACGCTCAATGCGCAGGGCAAGGTCGACCCCGACCGAAGCGAAGTGGATGCCAACGGCGTGCCGGTCCTCCGCAACCTGTTCAAATACGGCCAGCAGCAGGTGTACCTGTCCACGGCCATTAATACCGAAGACCGCGACGAGCTGTACTTCACGCACACCTACCGGCTGCTGGGGCGCGGCCTCACGGTGTACCACACCTTCGATTACAAGCGCCAGTACAACAGCTACGCCGACCTGGCCCTTAAAACGGCCACCGACCCCAGCTTTTTTTATCCGCGCGTGCTGGGCAGCCGCGGTGCCACCATCGACCGTGCGCAGTTCAGCCAGGTTGAGAATACGGTGGGCGTGCTCGGGCGCACTTCAGCCGTGGAATACCGCCTGTATGCCCGCGACCGGGTGGCCACGCTCACGAGCGCGACGCTGGCCGACTCGGCTACCGCCACCAAGCTGTACTTGCAGCCGGGCGCACCCACGCGCAGCTTCCACCAGTTTTTTGCGGGCGGCACGGCTGCTTTCAACTACCGCACGATTTACGCCGTGGAAACGGCGGGGGAAGTTTATTTGCTGCCGCTGAATGGCCAAAGTTTCGATTCGTACTCGCTTGAGTATTGGCTGCGTGGGCGGGTGCGCACCGGGCCGCTGTCGGCCGAGGCGCTCGTCAATTCCTATTCGCCCACGCTCACGCAGCAGGAATTTATCGGCAACCATTACCTCTGGAGCCACTGGCGCGACAACTATTACAACCGGATTTCCGGCACCGATAACAAGTTTGGCAACACCAGCACGCAGCAGCTCACGGGCCGCCTGCAGTTGAAGCTGCCCGCCGTGCTGGCCCTGCGCGAGCAGCGCTTCGAGGCCAGCGCCGGTATCGTGAACATCAAAAACCTGGTGTATTATGGTACCGCCGGCCTGCCCGTGCAGTCGGGCAATAACAACCAGCTCATCATTGTGGCGGCGCGGCACAAGGCGCAGCTAGGTCGCTTTGGCATTGATAACCAAGCTACTTACACGCGAGGCGGTGACGTGGACGGCCTGCGCATTCCGGCGCTGGTAACGGAATCGCGGGCGTTTTATGAGGCCTACATTTTCCGTAAGGCCCTGTTCAGCCAAACGGGGCTGGAACTGTACGCGCAGTCGGCCTATCGGGCCTTCGCCTACAGCCCGAGCACGCAGCAGTTCTACCAGCAGGATAAATTTACCATCGGGGCTTATCCGATTGTCAACGCCTTCTTCTCGGCCGATATCAAAACCGTATCGGTGTTCCTGAAAGTGGCTTATCTGAACCAGAACCTGGGCCGCGACGGCTACTTTGCCACGCCCTACTACTCGGGCTACCCGCGCCGCTTCCAGTTCGGGGTGCGCTGGAATTTCTTCGATTAAGCGAAGCCGCCATGAAAGAAAAAACCATCCTCAAGCTGAAGCTGAACACCGACCCGCGCTGGGTGAACATCGCCGAAAAGAACATCGAGGACATTCTCGTCGACCATGCCTGGTGCGAGCAAAAGGCGGCCAGCACTGGTATCAGCATGATTATCCACTACCCTGAAAAAACCCGGCTGGTGGCCGAGCTCACCGACCTGGTGGCCGAGGAGTGGAGCCATTTCGAGCGCGTGCTGCTGGAAATGCGCAAGCGCGGCTACCCGCTGGGCCGCCCGCGCAAAGACGAGTACGTGGTGCAGCTGCTGGCCCACGTGCGCAAAGGCGGGGCCCGCGAGCGCCAGCTCATGGACCAGCTATTGGTGTCGGCCCTCATCGAGGCGCGTAGCTGCGAGCGGTTCAAGCTACTCTGGCAACACATTGCCGACCAGGAGCTGAGCAAATTCTACTACGAGCTGATGGTGTCGGAAGCCGCCCACTTCGTGAGCTACGTGGACCTGGCCAAAGAATACTGCGACCCCGCCGTGGTGGATGCGCGCCTGCAGGAGCTGCTGGAAATCGAAGGCGAAATCGTGACCAACCTGCCCGTGCGCGACGACCGCATGCACTAAAACACGGCCGGCCTGTGGGCTGGTTCGTGGGGGCGTCTGCGAACGGCTGCGCTGCCCGAACTCCAGGCCCGAACCCAGTCGGCACGCGGCGCCTAGCGGCACGGCTATTTAGCTCAGTATCCGCAGCGAGTCGGCGTGAATCAACTGCGACGCCTGATACCGCCCTTCGCGCGGGCCGTTTTCGAGGTTGAGCACGCCGCGGGGGCAGGCCGTGCTGCACATGCCGCAGCCCACGCACGAGGCCCGCACGATGGGCGCGCCGCGCTGGGCGTACTGCTGCACGTCGATGCCCATTTCGCACACATTGGAGCAGTTGCCGCACGAGATGCACTGCGCGCCGTTGGTGCTGATGCGGAAACGCGAAAAATGCTTTTGCAGCAAGCCCAGGTAGGCCGCCATGGGGCAGCCGAACCGGCACCACACCCGCGAGCCCATAATGGGGTAGAAGCCTACGCCAATGACGCCCGAAAACACCGAGCCGATGGCGAAGCCGTACCATTTGGCCCCTATTGTACCGGCCTCGCCCAGCAGCGTGCCGCCGGTGGCAAAGTGCGCCCACAGCAGCGCCGTAATGGCAATTATCAGCCCCAGCACGGTGTAGATGATGCGGACTTCCCAGCGCCAGGCGGTGCGGCTTTTGTCGGAAAGCTGGCGGTAGGGGTCGCCGGCGGTTTCGGCCAGGCCACCGCAGCCGCACACCCACGAACAGTACCAGCGCTTGCCATAAAAGTAGGTGAGCACCGGCGTGGCCACAAACGACATTACCGCGCCCCAAAATACCATGAACACGCCCAGCGACTGCCCGTTTTTGATAAGGTCGTGCACATCGCTGGGCCACAGATACTGGTAGTGCAGCGGCCAGAAATAGTTGAAGTAAAACTCGGGCTGCTGGAAAAACTGGAGCAGCCCGGGAATCAGAAACGAGAAGCCCAGCTGGAAAAACATCACCGAAATGGTGCGGATAACCTGGTAGCGCGAGTGCCGGTATTTCCAGAGCGCCCGGCCGCCCATCACCAGCACCGCCAGTGTATAGAAGGTGCCGTAGAGAAACCACTGGTCGGCTGGCTTGGCCCGCAGCCACTGGCTGAAGCCGTCGAGCGGGTGAACCAGGTGGTCGAGCAGGCCAAAATTGCCCTGGCCATCGCCGTCGCTGAACCAGTACAGCACCACGTAGAAACCCGTGAGTACCAGCCCGGTAACCCAGGCCACCGCACCGCGCCCGGTGCTGGCCCGCAGCCACAGGTTGTTTTGCTGCACGCCGGCCGGGTGCTGGCCGTATTTCAGCCAACTCCAGGCCAGGCTACCGGCGCTCACCAGGCCCACGGCCAGCCAGAACCAGGTGTTGCGGCGCGTGGGGTCGGCATCGGCCCAGGCCAGCAGTAAGGCCAGCAGGCCGGCCGCCACGCCCGCCAGCAGCAGCTTTTCGGCGGGCGAGGTGGCAGGCAGCGGCGGCGAGGTGAGGGTGGGCGTCATGGCGTAATGAATAGTGTTGAGATAGTTGGAAAGAACGTCATGCTTATCTGACGTCCGCTTGCCGAAGCATCTCTACCGCGTAAGTAATTAATTTGAGTCTTGCGGTAGAGATGCTTCGACAAGCTCAGCATGACGTTCTCCTAATGGTGGTGGTGCGGCTGGTCGGGCTTGCCAAACAGGTTTTTGAGCGTGCCGAACAAGTACAGCCCCAGCCAGCACGCATATAGCCAGTAGAAACCCGCCGGCAGGTGGCCCACGAAAAAATGCAGAATCAGATGCGCGCCAGCGCTCATCAGCAGGCCGGTGAGGGCGATGAACTGGAAGCTGTTGAGGGCCGAGGGGCGGTAAAGCTTGTTGAAATCCACGGGAAGAATAAGGGTAAAAGGCTGGCTAAAAACGGGCAAACAGGCCCTTGCGCTGCTTCAGGGCCACGGCCAGGGCGGGAAACTGCCGGTTGAAATCGGCCACGATGGCGGCTTCGTGCTGGCGGGTGAATTCGGGGTCGAAATTGGCCGCGCCCAGGTGGGCCATCACGGTGCCCACCGCTGCCTGCTCCTGAATCCACTGCGCACAGACGGCGTGGCGCAGGCGCAGGCCCAGCGCGTTGAAGCCCACCACGGCGTGCGGCGCATCGGCCCGGAAGTAGATGCGCAACGCCGCCCGCGCCGACGGATGTTCCCAGTAGAAGCTGCTGAGGCCGGCCGTGGGTTCGGCCGGGGCCTGGCCGTAGGTCTGGTATTCGAGGTTGAAGAATTTGGCCGAGTTGAACCAGATGCCGCGCCGGTAGGCCGTAGCCTGCCCACAAATGGTGTGGGCCACGGTTTCACCCTGCATGCGGCCGGTGTACCACAGCTGCTCGATGGGCACCTCGCCGGCCGCCGGTTGCCGGTGCTGGGCGCAGTCGCCGGCCGCGAACACGCCAGGCACGCTGGTGCGCAGGTAGTTATCAACCAAAATGCCCTTATCGGTTTCCACGGCCGAGGTTTTGGCCAGCGTGAGGTTGGGGGCCACGCCGGTGGCCAGGCCCACCCACTGGCAGGCAATTTCCTCGCCGGCCGTCGTTACCACGGCCCGCACCCGGCCCTGGGCGTCGCCCAGAATCTCGCGTAATTCGGTGCCGTAGCGCACTTCCACGCGGTTTTCCTGAAACTGGCGGTCCACCAGGTTAGCTTCTTCGGGCGGCAGGATGGAGCCCCAGTAGCGGGCATCGCGCACGAGCACCACGGGCTCGATGCCGCGGGTGTGCAGCATCTCGGCTAACTCGACGCCGATGAGGCCGCCACCCACCACCACGCCCCGGCTGATGCCGTGGGTGTCGCGGGCCATCGCCTCTAAATCGGGCAGGTTATAGAGGCCCTGCACGCCGGCCAGGTGCTGGCCGGGCCAGCCAAACAGCTTGCTTTCGGAGCCGGTGGCCAGCAGCAGCTGGTCGTAGGCGAGGGTGGTGCCATTGTCAAGTGTAAGCAGCTGCTCACTGGTGTTCAGGGCGGTAGCGGTGGCGTGCGCCAGGCCCAGGCGGTTTTCGTCCCAGAACCAATCGCCGTAGGGCTTGATGTCCTGGTAGCGCAGGTGGCCCATGTACACGTACATCAGGGCCGTGCGCGAATAGTGGTGGGCACTCTCGCCCGATACCAGCGTGATGCGCGCCTCGGGCTGCAGGCGCCGCACGGCAAGCGCCCACGAAACGCCGGTAATACCGTTGCCGATGATGACGAGCTGCATAGAAGGGAAGCGAAGTGAAAAGCCGGACAGTGCTCAAATGTAGGCCAGGGGCGCGCCACCAACCACTGCGCCACGTACGTAGGTTTGTGGCCCAATGATTGACTACTGCCCAGTAGTTCCTAACACGTTGGGTCCGTTTTTATTCGCTTTTCCCCGTTTCTGATGTTAAATTCCCTGATTGCTCCCCTTCGCTCGACCCGCCGGCTGGCCCTTGCGGCTGCCTTGCTGCTCGGCGGCGCTACTGCCGCCGTGGCGGCCCCGCCAGTGGCGCTGCCGCAGGCTACCTCGGCCTACCTGGCCAAATTTGTTGATGAAAATGGCAACGTAAACTACGGGGCCATTAAGCGCAACCCGCTCGAAATAAAAGCCTTGGTGAAGCGCTACGAAACCACCGATGCCAAGGCATTGACGGATTCCGACCGCGAAGCCTTCTATCTGAATGCGTACAACGTGCTCGTTATCAATC
>JALYUH010000526.1 GCA_030853985.1 Bacteroidota bacterium
TCAACGCTGCTGCCGAAATGCCTCGGGCGTGCTGCCGGCGTACTTGCGGAAGTAGCGTCCGAAGTACGAGGCATCGGCAAAGCCCAACTCGTAGGCCACCTGCGCCACGCCCAGCGCCGAGTGGCTCAGCAGCCGCTGCGCCTCGGTGATGATGCGCTCGTGGATGAGGTTGCTGGCCGTTTTGTTGAGCACGCGGCGGCACACCGCGTTGAGGTGGTTGGCCGATACGTGCAGCAATTCGGCGTACTCGCGCACGCCGCGCAGGGTGCGGTAATGCTCGTTCAGCAGCGCCCCAAACTGTCGGATTTGCTGCTGGGCCAGTCCTGTTTCGGCCGGGGCGGGGGTAGTAGCGTAGTGGCGGGCGGCCAGCTCCAGGCACAGGTGCAGATAAGACCGAAAAACCTCCGCCTGATTGGCCTGCGGCTCCGAAAACTCACTAAATAGCCGCTCAACGAGCGGGCGAATTTCCGTTTCGGCGGGTGGTAGGTACAGCACCGGCGGGTGCGTGCTATCGAAAAACGGGAAGTCGTAGAGCCCACTGCCGGGGTAGCGAAACAGGTAGAAGTCGGTGCTGAAAAACACCACCAGCCCGCGCGCATCCGGCTCCAGCTGCCAATGGTGCACCTGCCCCGGGGCCAGAAAAAACAGGCTGCCCGGCCGCAGCGCATACGTCACCAAATCAACGGTGTGCGTGCCCGCGCCTTCGGTGATGTAGAGCAGCAGGTAGAAGTCGTGGGCGTGCGGCACATTCACGTGCGGAAACCGCACCACGTGGCTTTGCAGGCGGTCGCAGTAGTACGGGGTGCGGGCCAGCGGCCCCGGAAACGAGGCCAGGGCGAGCACCGGCGGGGTCGTACCCGGCAGGGCAGTGGGCTTCATCGGGCTAAAGGTAGCGCCTGGCCCGGGCGGCCCGGCCCGGCTCCGGCGGCCGCCAGCCACGCCAACGTCTGCTGCCACAGCTGTTGCCGCAGCGCCGCATCGGCCACTTGCGGGGCAAAGGCGGCGGGCTTTTGCTGGTAGAAAAACCGGCCCGTGGCCCCGGCCAATTCCGGCGCGGTGGCCAGGTAGTACGGGGCCAGCGCCGAGCCCGCCAGGGGCCGGAACAGCGCATAAACCATTCCGGCATACTTGAAAAACAGCGGTGCCAGGCCTTGGCCTTTCATCACGCCGGTGTTGAAGAGGCCGGGGCTAAAAGCATTGACCGTGATGCCCCGGCCGTGCAGGCGCTGGGCCAGCTCCACGGTGTGCAGGGCGCTGGCGAGCTTGGCGTTGCGATAGCTAGCCCGCGAGCCAAAATCGTGGCCGTAAGGGGTTTGCGCCAGGTCGAAATGGCCGTGCAGGTGCAGGCCGGTGCTCACGTTGAGGATGCGGGCGGGGTGGTTGCGGGCCAGCACGTCGGCCAGGCCGGTGGCCAGGATGAACGGGGCCAGGCAGTTAACCATGAAATTGGTTTCGAAGCCGTCGGGGTTCAGCACCTTCTCCGTCATAAATACCCCGGCATTATTTAGCAACACCTGCAAATCGGGTACCTCCCGCTGCACTGTTGCCACCAGCGCCTGGCAGCCGGCAATGGTCGATAAATCGCCCCACAGCCAGCGCACCTGCCGGTTGCCGGTCTGCGCCTGAATGTCGGCCACTATGCGCTCAGCTTTAGCTGCATCGCGGGCCGTAATGACCACCGGATGGCCGTTTTGGGCAAATAGCCGGGCCGTGGCCAGCCCAATGCCGCTGGTGCCGCCGGTGATTAAAACGGTTGGTTTTTGCATCCTGTTGTGGGTGGCGGCGGTTCGGTTTCGCCCCGCAAAGTAGGGCTATGCCTCCCGTTGAGCCGCGCATACCGGTACCCAGGCCGGCCCCTGGCATACCGGGCAGGTGGCCGCTTCGCCCCGGGCCAGTTCCTGCACGTGGCCGCACTGGCAGCAGGCGTGCGCGCCGGCGACTTCCACGCGGTGCTGCGATTTTACCAGCAGCTCGGGCCAGATGGGCAGGCCGGGCGCGGCGGCCTCCGGGGCGTAGAAGTAGGCGCTGAGGTTGCCGGTGGCCTCCATGTAGGCGCGCCGCACCTGGCCCAGGTGCTCCATCTGCTGCTGCCGCAGCTCGCCAAATAACTCCTTCTGCGTCAGATTAATACTGTTGAGGTTTTTTAGGTTGATGCGGCCGGCTTCGATGAGCAGCACGGGCTTGCCCTCCAGCCAGTCGCTGAAGCGCGGATACCACTCGGTGAGGCGGTTGAACAGCCAGTACAGCCCACTCACCACCACAAACACGACCACCACGGGCAGCAACGGCGTGTCGTGGTAAAACATGGTGTCGCCCGCCGCCGAGCCCAGCGCCAGAATAATGCTCAGCTCGAAAATAGACAGCTGCCGCACGCCGCGCCGGCCCGTCACGCGCAGGGTGGCCAGCAGCAGCAGGTAGGTCACCACGCACCGAAACACGACTTCAAACAGGAAAGTGGGCGGCGCATCGGCCGTCCAAAGCAGGCGCTGCCAGTCGAAGGG
>JALYUH010000002.1 GCA_030853985.1 Bacteroidota bacterium
TACGCGTTACGCACCCGTGCGCCACTATTGTATTGCTACAACCGTTCGACTTGCATGTATTAGGCCTGCCGCTAGC
Organism: Bacteroidota bacterium; assembly: GCA_030853985.1. Taxonomy (GTDB): domain Bacteria; phylum Bacteroidota; class Bacteroidia; order Cytophagales; family Hymenobacteraceae; genus Hymenobacter. Next base: position 77 of record JALYUH010000002.1, read on the forward strand.
GTTCATCCTGAGCCAAGATCAAACTCTCCATTGTAAAATGTTCTACACCACGGCGAACCGTGGCTGATGTCGAGTGCTAATCCGACTCGTATTAACGAGTTCTATGTATTCGTGTTACGCTTGCAATTTCTATGCCGCCCATCGCTGGGTGACACCCTTACTATTTGTCTTTTCCAAACATTCAAAGAACGTGTATCAGCCCAGTTGGCGTGATAGTGTGGCTGTTAGCAGCCGGTGTTTCTTTCCTTTATTTCCCTTTCCTGCGATTGGGAGTGCAAAGGTAATCAGAAGTTTTTTACTAGGCAAGCGAAAGAGAAAATTTCTTTTTTCAGGGCGCTTGGCTTGCGGCGAGTGGCACGCGGTTCGTGCGATTCGGGGTGCAAAGGTACGAAACTTTTTCGATTGGTCAACTTTATTTTCAACGTTCGTTGTGCTTGTCAAGTGGACTTTCGAAGCCGTGAATCCGGTTGATTCTGGCGGGGTGCAAAGGTACGGGGCTTTTTGTAGGAACCAAGACCGGCGGGAAATTTCTTTTCTGCCGGTCTGTAGTGCCCGCCTCCGTTCGATTTGGGAGTGCAAAAGTACGGGAGATTTTGAGATGGGCAATCGGTGGAGAGGGAAATAGGTGAGAAGGTAGGACATCGCCGGGGCGGCGGGGTTTTCAAGGCAGTGTTCAATAGTTGGTTGTTCAGCGCTTTGTGTATTGTCATGCTACTCTGACCATAGAAAATACTGTTACGAATTGAGGGGTAAGCGCGCATCTGCAGTGCGTGCCGAATGGTATAGTGCGTGCGGCTTAGGTATGGGAGCCGTGGCAAAATACCCTCCGACCCAAGTCGCAGGCTAGAACTCAGTCAGCATTTGCCACCAACGCGTGCTGGCAGTGGCCATGAACAGATGCCCTCCACGGCCTGAGCCACATGCTCTGACCCAGTAGGCAAGCCTAGCAGGTGCGCCAGCAGCGTGCTTTGTGTAGCAGTAAAAGGAAAAGGCCCAAAAGCAATACGCGGCGGCCCCCGTTCTCGGGAACCGCCGCGTGGCAGGTGTACTACGTGGGCTATTTCAGTGGTGGCAGGGCGGCTAGCAGGGTCTTTAGACCGGCGGCGGCATCCTTGCCCAAGTTCACGCGCAGGGTGCGGCGGCCGTTGTCGCGCAAGGCTTGCATGTCGCCGAGGGCCTGGGCATTTTTGAAGGTACCGAAGGTGTAGGAGCGGCCGGGTAACGGTAGGTCCTGCGGGTTGTCGTCGGTAAACTGGATGAACAGACCCGTGTTGGGGCCGCCTTTGTGGTACTGGCCGGTGCTGTGCAGGAAACGGGGGCCGTAACCCGAGGTGGTAGCTAGGTGTAACTCCTGCTGCACACGCTGGCGCAGGGCCAGCAGGCTGGCGCTCACGGCGGGCGTTTCGGTGAGGTAGGCTTGCAGGCACACGAAATCGCCGGGTTTGGCTTGGGCGAAGAAGGCTTTGAGCACGCCAGTAGCACCTTCGCCATGAGCGGCGGTGTAGTAATCGACGCCGTTTTCGCTGGCGGCGGGGGCTTCGGCTTCGGGCAGCTTGCCATCGGCTTCTACGGCCTTCATCAATTGGTCGGTGGCCGTTTTGGCGGCCTGCACGTTGGGCTGGTCGAAGGGGTTAATCTGGAACACGGCGCTGGCCATGGCCGTGGCTACTTCCCAGCGGTAAAACTCCTGGCCGAGGTCGAAGGCATCTGTCATCAGCAGGGTGATGACGGGGTGGCCGGCGGCGGCGAGGGCGGCCAGTTTGGCGGTGTTGGCCTCGTCGGCCTGACCTTTATAGCCTACATATACGAATACGCGGTCGGTACCGTAGATGCCGGGCTCGCCTAAGGGCTCGCCGGCCACGGGCAGGATGCCTTTGCCTTCCTTACCGGTGCTTTCGGCGATGAGCTGCTCCAGCCACAGGCCGAGGTCGTGCAGGGCATCGGGCACGACGATGGTGAGTTTGTCGCGACCCTGCGTTGCCAGCACACCGAGGGCGGAGCCGAATTCCAGGCCGGGGTTCTTGTCGGTTGGGCCGTAGGCTCCGCAGGCGCGCATCATTAGGATGGCGCGCTCCAGGATTTCGCCGATGGGTAGGCCGTAGAGGGCCGCCGGCACCAAGCCGAAGTAGGTGAGGGCCGAGAAGCGGCCGCCTACTTCGGGGAAGTTGAGGAAGATGTGGCGGTAGTGGGCGGCCGTGGCGTCGGTTACGAACTTCGAGCCGGGGTCGGTGATGGCCACGAAGTTTTCGCCGGCTTTGTCGCCCTTCAGTTCCTTTACTTTGGCGTAGAAATAGTCGCCGAAAGCCAGCGGCTCGGCCGTGGTGCCCGATTTGCTGGCCACGATAAACAGCGTGTCGGCCAGCGGCAGGCCGGCTTCAATGGCGCGCACTGCGCCGGGGTCGGTGGTGTCGAGTACCGACATCGGCAGGCCGTTTTCGCCTTTCTCAAACGCGGATTTGAATACGATGGGGGCCATTGTGCTGCCGCCCATGCCCATCACCACGACGTGTTTGAAGCCGGCGGCCCGTACTGAATGCACGAACTGCTCAATTTCCGTTACGCGGCCCACCATGGTTTCGGCGATGCGCAGCCAGCCCATGTAGCTGCGGATGCTGTGCTGGCCGGCTTCGTCGGCGGTCCACAAGTCGGCCTTCTTATCCCAAAAGCCGTGTACGAAATTGTCGGCTTTGAACTTGGCAATTTGGGCATCGACGGCGGCCTGGTACTGGCCGAGCTCCATTTTTAAGTCGTCCACGGTGTCCTGTACGGCTAGAGCGCGCTTCTTCTCGATGGATTGCATGAGCTTGGCGAAGGGCTCCTTGAACTTGGTCGCGCCGTCTTCTTCGAGGTGCTGGGTCAGCGCTTCGAGGTTGAGGCCCAGTTCGGGCAGGCTGCTTAGGGTTTTGCGGGCCTGGTCGAGGTTGTCTTCGATGGTCACGGCCACCTTGCCGCTTTTGCCGAACAAGTCCAGCGTTTCCACCGGCACGGTGTTCACAGTGTGCGGGCCGATGAGACCATCGACGTAGCGCAGGTTGTCGTATTTGGGGTTTTTGTTGCCAGTGCTGGCCCACAGCAGGCGCTGCGTAGGGGCACCTTTTTCAGCCAAAGCTTCCCAGCGCGGGCCAGAGAAAATCTCCTTATATATCTGGTAGGCCTGCTTGGCGCTGGCTAAGGCAACTTCGCCCACGAGGCTTTGGGCCAGTTGGCCTTTCTCGCCGCCTTCGGCCGCGATTTTTTCCAGCATGGGGTCAATCAGCACATCGATGCGGCTCAGGAAGAAGCTGGCTACCGAGTCGATGCGGGCCAGCGGCTCGCCGGCTTTGGCGCGGTCTTCGAGGCCGGCGATGAAGGCTTCGGCCACCAGACGGTAGCGCTCCAGGCCGAAAATCAGGGTTACGTTCACGTTTACGCCTTCCGAGATGAGGCGGCGGATGGCGGGCAGGCCCTCCAGGGTAGCCGGCACTTTTATCATTACGTTGGGGCGGTCGACGGCTTTCCAGAGGGCCAGGGCCTCGGCGACGGTGCCTTCGGTATCGTTCACCAGCTCGGGCGATACTTCGAGGCTCACGTAGCCGTCGGAGCCGTGGTCGGGGCCGTCGTAGAGGGGGCGGAACAGGTCGGTGGCGGCCTGCACGTCGGACACGGCCAGGCTGGTGTAGATTTCGTCGGTGGTTTTGCCCTGCAAGGCCAGCGCCTTAATGGCTGAATCGTAGTCGGTGGTATCGCCGATGGACTTGGCGAAAATGGCCGGATTGGAAGTCACACCGCGCAGGGCTTCGTTCTGAATACGGCGCTGGAGCTTGCCGTCGATGATGATGGGGCGGCTGATAAAGTCCAGCCACAGGCTTTGGTCGAACTGGCGGATGTCAACGAGAGGGTTCATGGAGTCGCAATTGGTTCAGAGGGCCCAAAGGTCCGGAATGAGAAGCGTTGTTTTCAATGGGTGTACGCGAAATATAAGGGAAGTGGGCAGATGTGCTTAAAACAGAACGTTACGCCGAGCGCAGCCGAGGCTTCTCGCGGGGAGCAGCAATCTAATCGAGGCACCGATGCGAGCACGATGCCTCGGCTGCGCTCGGCATGACGTTCTTTTCTTCACCCTGCTTAAACCACTCGCGCTACTTTTGCCCGCATGACGCCCACCGCTAACCCGCCCACCATCATGTTCCTGCACGGCTTCGCCGAAAGCCGTGAGGTCTGGACCGACTTCACCCGCGCTTTCCCCGATGGCTACCGGCTGCTGGCCCCCAACCTGCCCGGCCACGGCACCAACCTTGCGCCCGTGGTCGACTTCTCGATGGAGGCCCAGGCGCGCTATCTTATAGAGTACCTCAACCAAAAGGGCTGTCCCGAGCCGGTGCTGCTTGTGTGCCACAGCATGGGCGGCTACGTGGCCCTGGCCCTGGCCGAGCGCTGGCCCCAGCGCGTGGCTGGGTTGGCTTTCATCAACTCCTCGGCCCTGGCCGACACCGACGAAAAGCGCCAGAACCGCGAAAAGAACATCAGCTTCGTGCAGAAGCACGGCGTGGGCAAGTTCATGGAATCGTTCGTGCGGCCGCTGTTCGCGCCCGTCAACCGCGACCGCCTCACCGAGGCGCGCGGGCTGCTGGAGGAAATCGGCAAGGCCACGCCCGAAAGCACCATTGTGGGCGCGTTACGCGGCATGGCGGCCCGGCCCGACCGCACGGCGGTGCTGGCTAAAGCGGCTTTTCCGGTGCTGCTGGTGGCCGGCAAGCACGACGTGGCGGTGCATTTCGACGAAGCAGTGCGGCAGGCGGCACTGCCGCCGCTCGGGGCGGCCCTGTTTTTAGAGGGCAGCGGGCACCTCTCCTACTTAGAGCAGCCCGAGCCCACGCGCCGGGCGGTGCTGGCGCTGGCGGCGGCGGTGTTTGGGCGATAGGGGCTACTGAATTCTGAACGTGATGGGCAGCACGTAATGCACCCGCGCGGGCCGGCCTTGCACCAACGCGGGCGAGCCCGCTGCTGGCAGCCGCTGCACAACGCGGAGTACCTCGGCATCTAGGGCGCGGCCGGCGGTGCCCAGAATCTCTACGTGTTCAATAGCCCCGGTTTCGGCTACTTCAAAAGACGCACTCACCCGGCCTTCCTGCTGGTAGCGCAAGGCTTCGGCGGGGTAGCGAACCTGCATTTGCACGTAGAGCGCTAGGCCCTGAGCAGAGGAAACAAACGCAGCTCGTTTGGACGGGTCGGTCAGCGGCGGGTTGACATACTGGAGCTGCCGGGCACCCAGCAGTTTTTCCATGGCCGGAAATTGGGGCATCTGGTCGGCGTAGCTATACGGCCGCATGTTGGGGGCGGCATTGCTAAAATCCAGCATAAGCGCCTGTCTAGCTGGTTCGGCAGTGGGTTTGGCGGCCGGTTCGGAAGCACCGAGCTGCCAGGTAAGCATGCGTTCCTGCAGGTAGTCGACCGCCGTGCCAGCCGCCCGGAACAGTGGGGAATTGACGGGACCGGGCGGGGTGACGAACGCAAAATTGGCGGGGTGGCCATTGGCCTCAATCTCCAACAACACCAATACCTTACCAGCCGGCGCGGCTCCAGCCTGCCGCGTGCTGCGGTACACCAGCGCCCGGAGCGAATCGGGGCCGCCGGGGTAGCGCGGCCCGGTATAATCGGCCGGGCTGACAACGGGGGACGTTTGGGCGTGCAGGACTAGGGGGGCCAGCCCGCCAAAGGCGAGCAGCACCCGGAAACAATTTTGGATTGAGCGCATAAGCACAGGACCGTTTGGCGGCGAAGATAAGGGCAACGCCGCCGACCGAAATAAGCCAGACGAATGATTTCAAAATTTAGCCCAGCGCTATTCTATTTTAGATGGTACCTTAGCAGCGGTGCAATTGTGTCTGCATCCTCATTTTTACCCGAATGGAAAAGTCGAGCACCTTCCTGCTCCTGATTGCGGCGGCTTGGCTGGCTGGGTTTCCCGCCCACGCCCAAGTGCCGGGCCCCGAAGCCCAGTTACCCGCTGCAGCTGAAGCATTGCGCCAAGAATATGCTTCGGCATCCGTGAATTACCCGTATTTATACAACGGGCCGGAGTACGCCGACTACACGCGCAAGTACCACACGCGCGCAGGCCACCAGTTCTTCCTGAAGCCCGAGGTACTGCCGGGCTCGGCCAATTACAATAACCGGGAATTTGGCAACGTGCGCTTGCAATACGACATTGTGCGCGACCAAGTGGTTCTTTCGCAGCCGGGCAACCCCCTGACGCTGCGGTTTATCGACGAGCAAGTGCGGGCATTTTCGGTAGATGGGCACCGATTCGTACGCCTGGTGGCCGATAGCGCCAACTCCGATATGATTCGGACCGGCTACTACGAGCTGCTGGCCGACGGCCCGGTACAGGTGCTGGCCAAGCGGACCAAAACCATGTACGAGCAACTGAATAAACCCTACGTCGATGTGTCGTTTGAAGAGACCAGCCGCTTGCTTATGCACAAGGGCGGGCGCTATTATTCGGTGCGCAGCAAAGGCAATGCCCTGCGCCTGTTTGCCGACCACAGCAAAGAGTTGCAGCAGTACCTGAAAGAGCACCGGCTGAGCTTTGGCAATGCCCAGCGGGAGAGCACGCTAGTGGAGCTGACCCGCTACTACAATGGGCTAGCCGCCTCGTAGCACACAGCCGCGGCGTTTCTTTTTTAGTTGCCTTTCCTTTCTTTCTGCGCTTTTTGAGCCTTCTTTCCATGAAGCACGTGTATTCGTTTGCGCTGCTGTGCGGCTTTTTGCTATTCAGTTTCACTGCCTACTGCCAACAGGGTGCTGACCGGCCCATCAGTGGCACGTTTTCGCACCTGCGGTTTGAGGAGTTTGCCCGCCAGGTTGAAGCCCAGACCCCGGTTCACTTTTACTTCGACCCCAAAACCGTTGACAGCCTGTTTGTAACGCTGCAAGTGCAGGCCCAGCCGGTGCGAGTGGTGCTGGAGCGGGCGCTGGTGAACACGCCGTTTCACTATGTTATCGACGACGAGAACCGGGTGATTGTATCGCGCGGCCCCGTGCTGTCGACCACGCTGCCGGGCAGTTTTTTCCGGGCCGCCACGGATGCCGATGCGCTGGCCGATGCCGATGACGATGCCAACACGCCGGCCGCCCGCTCGCACCTCGTGAGCGTGTCGGAAGCGCGGGTATACACCATTGGGGCGGGCGGCGGCACCGGGGGCCGGGTTACGCTGGCCGGGCGCATCCGCGACCACAAAACGGGCGAGCCGATTATCGGGGCCTCGATTTATTCGGAAGCCACCAAAATCGGGGCCAGCACCGACCAGTTCGGGGCCTATTCGCTGACGCTGCCCGTGGGCACGCACGAGCTGAAGATTCGCGGCGTGGGCATTAAGAACACGCGGCGGCAGGTGGTGCTGCGCAACGATGGCAAGCTCGACATTGAGGTGGAGGAAGACGTGGTGACGCTGAAGGAAGTGATAGTGGAAGGGGAGAAGGACAAGAACGTGGCCGGCATGCAGATGGGCATGGAAAAGCTCGACATCAAGACCATGAAGCAGGTGCCCACGGTGTTTGGCGAAACCGATATTCTGCGGGTGATTCTGACGCTGCCGGGCGTGAAATCGGTGGGCGAAAGCAGCACCGGCCTGAACGTGCGCGGCGGGGCCACTGACCAGAACCTGATTCTGTTCAACGACGCGACCATTTACAATCCGTCGCACTTGTTCGGCTTCTTTTCGGCCTTCAACCCCGATGTGCTGCAAGGCGTGGAGCTGTACAAAAGCGCCATTCCGGCCAAGTACGGGGGGCGTTTGTCGTCGGTGCTCGACATTACGACCCGCGAGGGCAACAAGAAAAAGTTTGGGGGCTCGGGCGGCATCGGGCCGCTCACCAGCCGCCTCACGCTGGAAGGGCCGCTCGTGAAAGACAAAAGCTCGTTTATCCTGAGCGGGCGGGCCAGCTACTCCGACTGGCTGCTGAAGTCGCTATCGGACAAGAATTTTTCGCAGAGCGCGGCTTCGTTCTACGACATTACCGGCCACATCAGCCACGAGTTCAACGAGAAGAACGCGCTGTACGCCACGGGTTATTTCAGTACCGACCGGTTCCGGCTGGCCAGCGATACCACTTACCACTACACCAACCAGGCGGCCAGCATCAAGTGGCGGCACACTTTCACCAACCAATTATTCAGCGTGCTCACGGGCACCTACAGCGGCTACGATTACGATGTAACGAGCAGCAAGAACCCGGTTACGGCCTCGGTGCTGAAGTACGCCATCAACCAAACCGGGCTGCGGGCCGATTTCAGCTACTATCCTAATTCGCGCCACAGCATCGAATTTGGCGGCAGCTCGCTGCTCTACAATATTTCGCCGGGCACCTTCACGCCGCAGGGCGAGGCTTCGCTGGTGAAGCCGGTGCTGCTGGGCCGCGAGCGGGCCCTGGAAAGCGCGCTGTACGTGTCGGATAAGTTCGATATTTCGCCGCGTTTTTCGGTGTCGGCGGGCTTGCGCTACTCGTTTTTCCAGGCCCTGGGGCCGCGCGATGTGTATGAGTACGCCCCCGGCGAGTCGCGCACCGAGGCCAGCATCACCGACACGGTGCATTATGCCACCAACAAGGTGCTGGCCCACTACCAGGGGCCGGAATACCGCCTCTCGGCCCGCTACTCGCTCTCCGACAACTCGTCGGTGAAAGCGAGCTACACCCGCACCCGCCAGTACATTCACCAGCTGTCGAACACGGCCTCGGTGTCGCCCACCGACGTGTGGAAGCTCAGCGATGCCAATATCCGGCCGCAGGTGGGCGACCAGTATTCGGTGGGCTACTACCGCAATTTCAAGAACAACACCATTGAGACGTCGGTGGAAACGTACTACAAAACGCTGTACGACTTCGTGGATTACAAGAGCGGGGCCACGCTGGTGCTCAATCCGCACATCGAAACCGACATTATCAACGCCCGGGGCAAGGCCTACGGCGTGGAGGTATTCGTGAAGAAGCTTACCGGCAAGCTCAATGGCTGGGTGGGCTACACCTATTCGCGCTCGCTGGTGCAGGTGAACGGCGCGACC
>JALYUH010000006.1 GCA_030853985.1 Bacteroidota bacterium
TTGCGGCCGTTCAGCACCAGTTCATCGCCGTCGGCGGTAATGGTGGCCTGCATGTTGGTGGCGTCGGAGGAGGCCACATCGGGCTCGGTCATGCAGAACACGGAGCGGATTTCGCCGGCCAGCAGCGGCGCGAGCCACTCGGCTTTTTGCGCTTCGGTGCCGAAGTAGTGCAGCACTTCCATGTTGCCGGTATCGGGCGCGTTGCAGTTGAACACGGTGGGCGCGAGGAAGCTGCGGCCGGTTTCTTCGGCAATAGGGGCGTATTCCAGGGTGCTGAGGCCCGCGCCGTGCGTAGCATCGGGCAGGAACATATTCCAGAGGCCGGCAGCTTTGGCCTTTGTTTTCAGTTCTTCGACAAGCGGTAGCACCTGCCAGCTTTGCCAATCGGCGCCGGGGTTAGCGGCGAGGTTTTCGCGGTGGTACTGGTCTTCGACGGGCGCGATGTGCTCGGCCATGAAGGCTTGCACGCGGGCGAGGTAGTCCTGGGTTTTGGGGCTGGGGGCGAAATCCATAGAGCGGAAAGTAGCGCGGACTTTGTAGTCCGCGTTCAGAACATGTGAGGCGAACGGCGCGGACGGGATGCGGACTAAAAGTCCGCGCTACGAAATCACGCCGCTGTCAATCACCAGCTGGGTACCGTTGGTGTAGCTCGAATCATCCGAAGCGAGGTAAATAAACGCTTTGGCCACTTCCTCAGCCCGGCCCAGGCGCTTCATTGGGCTGGCCGAAACCATCTGATTACGCACTTCCTCGGGCACATCCCCGATGAGCGGCGTGTCGATGTAGTACGGGCACAAGGCGTTTACGCGCACGTTGTGGCGGGCAAACTCCTGGGCTGCCACCCGCGTGAGGCCCAGCACGCCGTGCTTCGAGGCCACGTAGGCGCTCAGGCCGGGCGCGCCCTTCAGGCCGGCGAGGGAGGACATGTTCACAATCACGCCCCCGCCCTGCTGCATGAACTGCGCCAGCTCGTACTTCATGCAGGCAAACACGCCGGTAAGGTTCACGTTGATGATGCGCTGAAACGACTCTTCGCTGGTTTCGAGAAAGCTGAAAAACCCCTCGCCGATGCCCGCGTTGTTCAGGGCCACATCGAGCCGACCAAACTGCGCCACCGTGGCCGCAATGGCCTGCTGAATATTGGCCGAATCGGTGACGTCGAGCGGTACAAAAGCCGCTTCGGTTCCGGCGGCCCGCACCTCGGCCAGCGCGGCCGCGTGGTCGGAGCCGGGCAGGTCGGCGATGACGACTTTCGCCCCTTCCTGGGCGGCGGCGATGGCGGCGGCACGGCCTAGGCCCGAGGCCCCGCCGGTGATGAAGACGACTTTGTTTTCGAGTTTTTTCATGGTCTGAGTTACGCTAAAACCACGCCTCCTGCATGTCTACCGTCACGGCGTTGGCTGATTGCAGGCACTTGGCCAAGCTGGGCACTTTCACCAGCTCGTACTCGTAGAAATACCGGGCGGCCATGAGCTTGCCGTGGTAGAAATTCTGGTCGTCGGAGTGGGCGGCGGGCAGGGCTTGTTGGGCCACCGTGGCCTGCCGCAGCCACTGCCAGGCCACCACCACGAGGCCGGCCAGCTCCAGATACAGCGTGGCATCGGCCAGGAATAGCTCGTGGTCCTTCGCGGCCACGCCCAACAGGTGGCCGGTAGTTTGTTGCAGAATGCTCACGTTTTTGGTGAGCTGCGCGGCCAGGTCCCGTAGTTCCGGCAGCGCTTCGGCCGCGGCGGTGGCGGCCTGCATTTCTTCCAGCAGCAAGCCCACGGCCTTGCCGCCGTGCTGGGTGATTTTCCGGCCCAATAAATCGAGCCCCTGAATGCCAGTGGTGCCCTCATGAATGGGGTGAATGCGCGACTCGCGCCAGAACTGCTCCACCGGGAAATCGGTGGTGTAGCCCGCCCCGCCGTGCACCTGAATGGCGGCGCTGGTGCTCAGCACCCCCATTTCCGAGGGGTAGGTTTTGGCGATGGGCATCAGCAAATCGAGCAGCAGCTCGGCATTTTCCTTCTCCTGGCCCTCCCCTACCCGGGCTACGTCCATGTAGTAGCTGCATTGCAGCAGCAGGCCCAGCGCACCTTCCATGGTGGCTTTCTGGAAAAGCAGCATCCGCTTCACATCGGCGTGCTGAATGATGGCGACCTGCGGCTTGGTCACGTCGCGGGCGGCGATGGGGCGGCCCTGGGGCCGGGCGCGGGCGTACTCCAGCGCCGCGTAGTAGGCCGCCGTGCCGATGGCCGCCGCGCTCACGCCCACGGCCAGCCGGGCCTCGTTCATCATCTGAAACATGTAGCTCAGGCCCTTGTTGGGCTCGCCCACGAGGTAGCCGCGGCAGTTGCCGTCGCTGCCCATCATCAGGTGGGCAATGGGCGCACCCTTGCAGCCCAGCTTATGGTAGATGCCAGCCGTGACCACGTCGTTCGGCAGCAAATCCGCCGGCTGCGTCGCCTCCGTGGGCAGCCCTTCGGCCACGCGCTGGCGGGGCACGGCAAACAGCGAAATGCCCTTCGCCCCCGCCGGCGCGCCCTTAATGCGGGCCAGCATGAGGTGCACCACGTTGTCGCAGGCATCGTGGTCGCCCGAGGAAATGTAGATTTTCTGACCGCGCAGGCGGTAGTAGCCGTCCTCGGTGGGTTCGGCCGAAGTCGTGATATCAGAGAGCGAGCTGCCGGCGTCGGGCTCGGTGAGGGCCATGGTGCCCTGCCAGCGGCCGGCGTACATGTGCGGCGTGAAGGCCGCCACCAGCTCGGGCGTGGCAAAGCTGCGCAGCAGGTTGGCGGCCCCCAGCGTGAGAAATGGCGGTACGCTAGCCGAGTAGTTGGTGGCCTGCATGGCAAACACGGCCGCGTTGTACACGGTACCGGGCAGCTGCTGGCCGCCTTCCTCGTACGAAAACAGGGCGTTTATCCAGCCATCCTCGCCGAAGCGGCGCACGATGTTCTTCACGCCGGGGTGCAGCCGGATGGTGCCATCCACGAGCTGCGGCTCCTGGCGGTCGAGCTCAGCGAGCAGGGGTTTCAGGAGCTGGTCGGCAAACTGGCCGGCGGTGTCGAGCACGAGGTCGATGGAGCCGCGGTCGTGGTCCTGAAAATAAGGGAAGCGGCTCAGGTCTTCAACGTGCAGCACTTCGTGGAGCTGAAACGCGAGGTCGCGGCGGGAATAGGCTTGCTTGGCCATAATGGCGAGGGTTTGGGTGGGAAGGGAGCGCGGGTAAAAGTACCGGCTGGCTTCGCGGGGCCCAATGACCTAGGTTAAGAAAGGCAGCGGTGATGGGAGCGTGTGAGGGCAAGATGCTTCGCTGCGTTCTGCATGACGACCGTCTTCTTCCTACTACTCCTATCCCCTCACCCTTTTACCTCTCCTAAAGCTGCGCCCGCATCCGGCTCAGGCTCTCGGGCTTCACGCCCAGATAGGTGGCAATGTGCCGCTGCGGCACCTGCTGAATCAACTCCGGGTTCTGGCGCATCAGGGCGAGATAGCGGGTGCGCAGGTCGTCCATCTGAAAAGCGCGCAGGCGCTCGGTGAGGCCGCACACCAGGTTTTCGTTGATGCGGCGGCCCAGGCGCTCAATGGGCGGCACCCGCCGAAACAGGCGGTTGAGGTCGGGAATCCGGATTTCGTGGGCCTGCACGTCGGTCAGGCATTCAAAATAGAGCTCGGTGGGCACCTGGGCCACAATGCTCAGGGTGTCGAAGCAGAAGGAATCGGCCCCGTAGAAGGCGCTGGTGATGTCCTCGCCGCGCACGAGGCGGTAGGCGCGGGCCAGGCCGGTTTCGATGAAATAGAGCCGGTCGGGCGGCGGGCCGGGGTGGAACAGCTCCGTGCCCTTGCGGAAGGTGCAGGGCTGAATCAGGGCCATGGTTTGCGCCAGCTCGGCTTCGGTGAGGTGAGCGTGCTGCTGCAAATACGCGCGCATAAGAAAAGCGGGAAGCACCCCGAAGGTGCGAAAGAGAGGTTTTTGTTCGCCGGCGGAGCCGATTCTTCACGAAAAGTACGCCGCCGGGGCAGCAATTTTGTGCATCACCCCGTTTCAGGGGCTCACCCCTGCCAATTGCCAGTGGCCGTGCCGGCCGCTCCCCCATGCATCTTTTCGTTTATTCGCCCCTCAGCGCTTCGGCCCGCGCTTACCTTCAGCAACAGCTTCCGGCCGAGGTCGAAGTCACCTTCACTTCCGACGTAGCGCCCGAAGACCAGTTCCCGGCTTTCCAGGAGGCCGACGTGCTGCTCGGCAACCCGCCGCCCGTGTGGCTGGCGGCCGGCCCCTCGCCCCGGCTGCGCTTCTGGCAGATTGACTCGGCCGGCTTCGAGCGCTACCGCCACCTGCGCTTGGCCCTGCCCGTAGCCAACATGGGCGACTTCTTCGCCTGGCCCTGCGCCGAAACCATGGTGGGCGGCCTGCTGGCCCTTTACCGCCACCTCGCCGAGCTGGCCGTGCTGCAAGCCGAGCGCAAATGGGTGGGCGGGGCCTACGTGCGCAACCGCGCCGGCCTGCTGCGCGGCAAGCGCGTGGTGGTGCTGGGCGCGGGGGCCATTGCCGTGGCCCTGCGCCAGCAGCTGGCCGGTTTCGAGTGCCCGGTGCAGCTACTGGCCCGCACCAGCCCGGCGGCCCAGCTGCGCTCCAAAGAAGACCTGCAAGCCGTGCTGCCCGACACCGACATCGTGATAAATACCCTGCCCGGTAGCGCCGAGGGCTTCGTCTCGGCCGAGCTGCTGGCCGCCATGCGACCCGGCAGCCTCTACGCCAGCGTGGGCCGCGGCAACACCACCGACGAGCCCGCCCTCATTGCCGCGCTGCAAGCCGGCCACCTCGGCGGGGCCGTGCTCGACGTAACCGCCATCGAGCCCCTGCCCGCCGACAACCCGCTCTGGACCCTGCCCAACGTGCTGCTCACCCAGCACACCGGCGGCGGCCAGCACCTCGAAGACGAAAGCAAAGTCGACGTGCTGTTGCGCAACCTGGAGCACCTGCGCCACGGCCAGCCCCTGGAAAACCTGGTCGATTTGAGCCGGGGATATTGAGCACCTGACCAATGGTGCTTCCGCCGCTAGCAGAATCAGTCGCTCACTGCCACGTATGCAAAAAAGCCCGACCAACCGGCCGGGCTTTCACTTTTTCAGCAAGTTAGGATTACTCCTGCGCAGCGCCCGAAACCTTCGTCAGCACGTCCACAATCTCGGCCGAGATGCCGGTGGTGCTGAAGCCGCCGTCGTGCATCAGGTTCTGCATGGTCACGTAGCGGGTGAGGTCCGAGAACAGGGAGATGCAGTAGTCGGCGCAGGCTTCGGCCGGGGCGTTGCCCAGCGGCGACATCATGTCGGCGAAGTTGTAGAACGCATCAAAACCCGTGATGCCGGTGCCGGCCGTGGTTTTGGTAGGCGATTGCGACACGGTGTTCACGCGCACCTTTTTCAGCTTGCCGAACCGCTGGCCGTAGCTGCGGGCAATGCTTTCGAGCATGGCCTTGGCCTGCGTCATGTCGGTGTAGTCGAGGAAGGCGCGCTGGGCGGCGATGTAGCTCAGAGCCACGATGCTGCCCCACTCGTTCATGGCGTCCTGCTTCTCGGCCACGGCCATCATCTTGTGAAACGACATGGCCGACACGTCAATTGTCTGCTGAAAGAATTTATAGTCCAGCTCGCCGTAGTGCTTCTTTTTACGGATGTTGGCACTCATGCCAATGCTGTGCAGCACGAAGTCAATCTTGCCGCCCAACTGCTCCTGCGCGCCCGAAAACAGCGCCTCCAGCTCCTCGGTCGAAGTCGCATCGGCCGGGATAATCGGGGCGTTGCACTCCTCGCTCAGCTTGTTGATTTCGCCCATCCGCATGGCCAGCGGCGCGTTGGTGAGCACGAAGCGCGCCCCTTCGGCGTGCGCCCGCTGGGCCACTTTCCAGGCAATGGAATGTTCGTTGAGCGCGCCGGAAATGATGCCGACTTTGCCGGCGAGGAGGTTATTAGGCATGAAGGAGTAGTTAAGGTTTCGAGCGCAAAAGTAAGCTTTTAGCCAGATATGATTTTACTACTCGTGTCGGCAGCATCATTACGGCCCAAGTTTACACTGCCAGCCTTACTTGCTCTCGCCTGAAACTGGCATGAGCTATTAACAAACCAATCATATAAACCAAATCACCGGCAGCAAAGAGTAAATATGGGAAACCCTGACCAGTAATATTATTAACGAATCCTTCTAAAAGCAGGCAAGAAATTAAGCAAAGTGGAAATAGCAGCCACGTTAGGCTACTTAATGCTCTATTTGCCCATACTACCCTGTACCTGTTGAGAAATATGGGTAGTGCCGCCAGGCAGAAATAGAAAGCATGCCCGGAAAACACCAGGCCTTCCAATCCAAAACCTTCGTCTTCAATTGTCTGCATGGGTGGATGCAATAACGAACCCAGAACATAACAAAGCATAAGAATAACTGGTACCGCTGGTATGAGTACTACTCGGCGGTAGTAACGAAACATCGACAATTTCTCCACAACAGTACAGCTTTAGCACCTACTTATTACCCTACCACCTCCCCCCGCAGCGCCAGCAGCTCGCGGGCGCTCTGGAAGGCGTTTTCGCTGGGCTTGGCCCCGGCAATCATGTGCGCGATTTCCTTGATGCGGTCCTCCGCGCTCAGCTCGCGGATGCGGCTCACGGTGCGGTCGGCGCGGTCCTCCTTGTACACGAAGTAATGCACGTCGCCGGCCGCCGCCATCTGCGGCAGGTGCGAAATGGCCACGAGCTGATGTTTCCGGGCCATCTGCTGCATCATGCGGCCCACTTTTACCGCGATTTCACCCGAAATACCGGTATCAATCTCGTCAAACACTATCGTGGGCAAGGCCGTCTTGTCGGCCAGCATGTACTTGATGCACAGCATTAGGCGCGAGAACTCGCCGCCCGAGGCGGCCTTGCTTAGCGTCTGGGGCTGCGCGCCCTTGTTGGCCGTGAAGAGGATGCTTACCATGTCGATGCCGCTGGTGGCCGGCGCGCCGATGCTGTGCTGCACCACGATGCGGGCGTGCGGCATCCCCAAATCGGCCAGCAGCAGCCCCAGCCGCTTCTCAAAGTGCGGAAACGACTTGCGCCGGCTCTCCGACAGCTTGTTGCCCTGCTTGGTAACAGCGGCCAGCGCGGCGTCCGAATCCTTGCGCAGGCGGGCAATTTCCTTGTCCAAGCTCAGCACCGAACTCACCTTCTGGCGCAGCACATCGCGCACTTCCAGCAGCGCGGGCAGGTCGCGGGCCTGGTGCTTGCGTTGGAGGGTGTAGAGCACGTTCAGGCGGTCCTGCAGCTCCTCGGCGCGGGCGGGGTCGCCCTCGGTGCGGCGCTCGGCGGTTTCTACTTCGTCGGCAATGTCGTGCAGCTCAATCAGGCAGGAGTTCAGGCGCTCGCGCAGCTCCCGAAAGTTGTCGGCGTAGCTCGACACCTGGCCCAGCAAGCCCACGGCTTCCTTGAGGTTGCCGGTGGCGCAGGTTTCGCTGTCGCGGATGTCGTGCAGGGCCTGGCTCAGCTTGTATTTAATTTCCTCGGCGTGTTCCAGCTGCTTGATTTCCTGCTCCAGCGCGTCCTGGTCCTCGTTGTCGAGGCGGGCCTCTTCCAACTCGTTCAGCAGAAAGCTATTGTAATCCAGCTCTTTGCTGGCCTGCGCCGCCTGGCCTTCCAGCGCCTGCAAGTCGGTTTCGAGCTTGCGGTACTGCCGGAAAGCGTGGCTGTACAGGGTGCGCTGCGGCACCAGCCCGGCATACAAATCCAGCAGGTTCAGCTGAAAAACCCCGTCGCCGAGCAACAGCGTGTCGTGCTGCGAGTGAATGTCCATCAGATTCGCGCCGATTTTGCGCAGCGCTTCCAGCGTCACCGGCGTGTCGTTCACGAAAGCGCGGGATTTGCCATTCGGGCTGATTTCGCGCCGCAGAATGCAGTGCGTGTCATAGTCCAAATCCTCGGCCTCAAAAATATCCTGCAACTGGTAATTGGCAATATCGAACTGCCCCTCAATCACGCACTTGCGCGCGGTATCGAACAGCATGCGCGAGTCGGCCCGGTTGCCCAGCAGCAGGCCAATGGCCCCTAGCATAATGGATTTGCCAGCCCCGGTTTCGCCCGTAATGATATTCAGCAGCGGCGACGGGCGCAACTCCAGCTGCTCAATCAGCGCGTAATTATTAATCCGTAAATCGACAAGCATGAATTTGAATTATAAATTATAAATTCTGAATTATAAATTGAGTGAAAACCATCAAGTTTAAAGCGCCTTGACAGCATTTATAATTTATAATTCAACATTTATAATTACCTCAACAGGGTCTGGTATTTGGCCAAGTTTGTGGGGTCCACATCCGTCAGCATCGTTACGAGCTGCTGCTTCAGCTGGGCATCGGTACTGGTGCGGAAAATGTTGGTAATCTCGTCCGATTTGGCGTCGAAAAACGCCCGCACGAACAGCGTACCGGGGCGCGTAAGGGCCGCTTTCTGCACGCCCGTCAGGGCCACCATCACAGAGGCACGGGCTTCTTCGGGCTTCTCGATGAAGATGTCCATGCCCTGCCGGTAGTAGCCGTAGAGGCTGGTGCGGAAGGCTTCGAGCTGCGGGTCGAGCAGGTTGTCGAGCAGGAAGTGCCGCTCGCGCGAGCCGCTGCCGCGCCATCCTTCGTCGGGCTCGCTGGTCCGGGTCTGGTTGGCCGTGTAGTTCACGACGGTGCGGGCCTGCTCGTAGTAAGTAGTGCCGCCGAGGCGGGCAAACGAGTCGCGGTCGAGCCCAATGACCAGGTTGGCATAAAAACCCAGCAGCGAGGCCAGGTTCGAGCTGAAACTATTGGCCGAATACGCGAGCGGATTCTGCGGCGAGTAATTAAAATTGAAATTTTTATCAACCAGGCTCACCAGGTTAGTTTCGTAGCCGGTACCATACACCGGGCGCGACGAAATCAGGCGCATCGTGCAGTTGTAGGTACCATTCACCGGAATGGCCGTGATGCCAATGAACATTTTGAGGCGGATGCGCTCGGTGGACTGGTAGGTGAGGTTGGTCCAGGACTGGCTGTTGAGCAGGTTGCGAATGTCGTTCTGCATCTGCTGCACGATGCTGGGGTCCGAAATCGTCACGTTTTCGGTCGATACACGCACTTCGGCCAGCAGTTCCTGGGCGCGGGCGGGGCCGGCCAGCAGCAACGCCAGCAACAGCAGCAGCGCGGACAGCGGCCGGGCCGCAAAAAAGGTTCGCATCATGGGTTCGGAGAAGAAGAAATCCGGCGGGCCAGAATCAGGCTAACCAGTCCGCGGGCCACGTCGGCTTTGGACTGCAAGGCAAAATTAACGATTTGGCCGGCGGCATCCAGCACGGTTACTTTATTGGTGTCGTGCCCGAAGCCCGCACCCGCGTCGCGCAGCGAATTCAGCACCACGAGGTCGAAATTCTTGCGGCGCAGCTTGCCTTCGGCGTGGGCCAGCTCGTTCGTGGTTTCCAACGCAAAACCGACGGCAAATTGTTCAGCGCGCTTGCGCTGGCCGAGCGTGGCGGCAATGTCCACGTTCTTCACCAGCTCCAGCGTGAGGGTTTCGCCCGATTTTTTAATTTTTTCGGTTGCCACCTGCGCCGGCCGGTAGTCGGCCACGGCGGCCGCAAACACCCACACATCGGCTTCGGCCGCCACTTTTTCGGCCGCCGCAAACATCTCGGCCGCCGTTTCCACGCGCACCGTGCGGATGCGCGGACTGGCTGGGTCGGGCAGCTGGCTGGGGCCGCTCACCAGCGTTACGTCGGCCCCGGTGGCGGCAAAGGCTTCGGCCAGCGCGTAGCCCATCTTGCCCGTCGAGCGGTTGCCGAGGAAACGGACGGGGTCGAGCGGTTCGTAGGTCGGGCCGGCGGTAATGAGAACGTGCATCTTGTCATTTAACATTTAACAAATATCACTTAACAGTCTGGGATGGTAGCGTGAAGTTGGCTGTTAAATGTTGAATGATACTTGTTAAATGAAAAACCGTTCCAGCGCGGCTACGATGTCTTCCGGCTCCAGCAGGCGGCCGGGGCCGCGCAGGCCACTGGCCAGCTCGCCGCTGGGCGACTCGAACACGTGGTTGCCGAAGCTGCGCAGCCGGGCCAGATTCTGCGTCACGGCCGGGTGGGCGTACATGTCGAGGTCCATGGCCGGGGCCAGAAACACCGGGCAGCGGGCCGACAAGTACACGGCGCACAGCAGATTGGGGCACAAGCCATTGGCCAGTTGGCCGATGGTATTGGCGCTGGCCGGCGCAATCAGCAGCGCATCGGCCCACAAGCCCAACTCGACGTGGTTGTGCCACTCGCCGGCGGCGGCATCGCGCAAAAAGCCCGTGAGCACCGGCTTTTTGGAGAGCGTGCCCAGCGTGAGTGGCGTGACGAAAGCGGTGGCCGCTTCGGTGAGTATCACCTGCACTTCGGCCCCGGCCTGCACCAGCAGGCGCGTGAGCGGAGCCGCCTTGTAGGCCGCGATGCTACCGCTCACGCCCAGCAAAATGCGGCGGCCAGCCAGAGGCGAAGTAGAGAGTGAGGAACTGGTTTCGGACATGAAATTGATAGACCAAAAATGCGTCATGCCCATCTGGCGTACACGCAGTGAAGCATCACTACCGCAATAGTAATTGAATTACTTGGGCGGTAGAGATGCTCCACTGCGTGTACGCCAGATGGGCATGACGTGCATGCAAACAAGCAGGCGGCAGAAGCCTAGAACAGCTCGCGCGGAATCGGAACCTCTTCCGGCGCGGGCGTGGTGTAGGCAATTTTGCCTTGCAGGAACTCCTCGATGGCCAGGCTGGTGGGCTTGGGCATGCGCTCGTAGGATTTCGACACCTCGATTTGCTCGCGGTTCTCGAACACTTCCTCCAGGTTGTCAACCGTGGAGGCAAACTCGGCCAGACGGTCGTTCAGCTCCTCCTTCAGTTTAATCGACAGCTGGTTGGCCCGCTTGGAAATTACGGCAATGGCTTCGTACACGTTGCCGTTGTCGCCGGTGATGTCGGCGATATTGCGCGTGACGATGGAGCTCGATACGGCGTTGGGATTCGGTTTCATGGGCTTATTTTTAGTTGTTCGTTAGTCGTTGGCGGTTGTCAGGTGCGGCATCAGCTTCGGGACAACCCCTGGCAACTGACCACGAGCGCCTAACCCCTAAAGTTAATTGGTGGCGGCCGTGGGCAGGGCCTTCAGGCGGGTAATTTCGCTTTGGCTGGTATCGTACATCGCCAACGCGGCTTTCAGGTTTTTGCTCTGCGGGTAGGCATCCACAAACTGCTGGTAGAAGGAAACGACTTCCAGAAAACGCTCGCGCTGCTTGGCTTCGATACTTTCCTGGGCCCAGGCATATTGGGCGCTGACGCGCAAAAAAGCCGCCTGCTCGGCGTAGGCCGAAGCCGGAAAGTTGAGCTGGAAGTTGGTGAGGGCCACCACGGCGGCCTGGTTGTAGCGCAGCGAATAGTACAGCCGGGCGCTTTCGAACGCCTTGTTCTCCAGCTTCTTCTGCAACTCCTGCGACATGCCCTCAACTTCCGCCTTGAACTTGCTTTCGCCGTAGCGGTTCAGGAAATCCTGAATGGATTCGATGGCCGAGATGGTGTTGGTCTGGTCGAGCTCGTAGCCGGGCGAATCCAGAAACAGCGATTTGGCGTGCAGATACGACGCCTCCTCGGCGAATTCCGAGTTGGGGTAGGTGTCGGTGAACGACTTGAAATAGAAGGCGCTCAGCACGTAGTTGCGCTGCTTGTAGTTGGTGTTGGCGAAGTAGAACTGAGCCTTTTCGGCCTCGGGCCGGCCTTTGAGCAGCGGAATCAGGTCTTCGAGCAGGGTACCGGCCCGAAAAAAGTCGCCCTTGTCGTAATACTGAATGGCGGCTTCGTACTTTTTGTTAACGTCGGGGCTCTTCAGCAGGCGCTGGTAGCCGCTGGTGCAGGAGCCCAACAGCAGCGAAGTAGCGAACAGAAAGAGAACCAGGAGGCGGGAAATCGGCATAAGGGGTGCAAAGGTAACGATTTGAGCCGGGGGAGGCAAACCGGCCCGCAAGCCGGGCGGCGGCAGCAAGAGTGCCGGGCCGGGGGCAAAGGTTGCAGCTAGCGCCGAACCGCGCCGGCGGCTGGCTTGGTTGGGAGGGCTAAAGCAGCTGGCTGCGGGGGCTTGGGCGAGGTTTTGGGCACTGCCGGCGCTTTGGGAGCGGTTTTGACCGGGGCTTTCCGGGCGGCGGGCTTTTTGGTACTGCGCTTTGGAGTTGTTTTTTTCTTGACTGCTTTCTTTTTGGGACGGTCGTCGAACTGCTTGCCCAACACCTGGCGGCGGGTGGGGCGTTCCGCGGCGCGCCAGGCGTAGCCTTTCAGGCGCTCGTCCTCGGGCTTGAGCTCGTGCGGCGGAATAAATTTGGCCTCGGGATTGCCAAGGGGTGAGATGCGGTTCAGCTTGTTATCGGCAAACAGGATGCGCATATTGGCCGAGAGCAGGCGGTTCATGCCGGTGGTGGCGGTATCGCCGTCGAGGGCGTAGAAGATGCTTTCGGCGTTGCCCAGCACGTCCACGCGGCGCATCTTATCGTTGCGGAAATAGGCCTTCATGCTGCGGCCCTTGGTTTGGTTGAAGTTCAGCAGCGTATCCTGGTTCACGGCGAAGGCATTGCCGAAGAGGCGCATCTCGTCCACCTTGCCGCGCTTCGAGCGAATCTGCATCGAGTCGGAGGTGAGCTGATTTTTCGTGTGCCAGAGCACGGGGTCCTGGTTCAGGTAGATGATGCTGTCCTGGCGGTCGTAGGTCAGCGAATCGCAGATGCCTTGCATGGTACCCCGGAAAATCTGCACCTTCGGGAAGGCGTAGAGGATGGTGCGCTTGGTGGTCTGACCGGGTTTGGCCTCCACGCTAATGAGCGTATCGGCGGCCATGTACAGCGTGTCCTTCTGGCTGATGTTGCGCACCACCGGCCGGCCGCCGTAGAGCTTGGTGCGGCCCAGGGCGCGCCAATAGCGGCCCATATCGCCGCGCAGCATCAGGTTGTCCTTCTTCGAAATCAGCGAGACGTGGCCCTTGGCCACGCCGTACTGCTTCACCTCATCGTACACCAGCTGGTCGCCGCCCAGTAAATAATTGGGCGTGTCGATTTTGGCGTTTTTCCTGAAGTCCGACACCCGGGTTTTGGTGTTGTAGTTGCCGCCCTCGGCGTAGAGGTTGCCCTGCTTGCCCTTGATGCGCGTGGGCCCGTTGAAGTACGCTATTTTGCTGACCGTGTTGTAGCGCAGCGTGTCGTTGTTGAGCTCCGAATCGGGCGTGACGAGGTGCACGTCGCGCTTGAAAACGAAAACCTTAGTAGTAGTATCGTAGAAGCCCTGCTGGCTGTCGAGGGTGTTCTGCGGGTCGGTGAGGTGGCCGGTCTGGGTGTAGGAGGCCGTTTTGCGGTTCAGGTCGTAGTCGAGGGCGGGCGTGGTCAGGGTCATGCGCGGGTCGCGCATCACCACGTTGCCGGTCATGCGCGCCGTGCGCTGGGCCCCGTCGTAAAAGCCGTGGTCGCCGGTGATGGTCATGGTGTCGCTCTGCACCACGCGCACGTTGCTGAAGGCCTCCACCTGGTTGCGCTCCAGGTACTGGTAGGCCGAGTCGCAGTACAGAAAAACGTCGTCCTGCTGAAAGCTGACGTTGGTAATCAGCTTGCGGATTTTTACGCCTTCGAAGTCGCCGCCCACGAGCTCGCCGGCCGTAAGTAGCTTGATGGGCGAGCCGGTTGCTGGCGCGGGCCGTTGGCCGTTGGCAGGCGGCGGCGTGGGGCGCTGGGCCTGCCCCAACAGTGGCAGCAGCAGGCACAGAAGTAAAAAAACGCGGAATACGGCCATTGAGGGCGCAAAGGTACGGAGGAGGCCGCGCTAACGGCCATCTTTGCACCGTAGTACCTACTCCGTTGCCTCATGCTTGAATGCGTTCGCCGCTTCATTGAAGAAAACAATCTATTTTCCATCGAAAATGACCCCATTCTGGTCACGGTCAGCGGCGGGCTCGATTCGGAGGTGATGCTGGACGTGCTGCACAAGCTGGGCGTGCAGCTGGCGGTGGCGCACTGCCACTTCGGCCTGCGCGGCGAAGACGCCGACGCCGACGAGCAGTTTGTGCGCAAGCTGGCCAAGCAGTACGGCCTCCCCTACTTCGCCGAGTTTTTCCAGACCAAAGCCTACGCCGAGCAGGAAGGCATTTCGACCCAGATGGCGGCCCGCTTCCTGCGCTACCGCTGGTTTGAGCAGGTGCGCGCCACGCAGGGGCTGGCCTACATCGCCACGGCCCACCACCAGCGCGACGAGGCCGAAACCATGATTCTGAACCTCACGCACGGCACCGGGCTGGCCGGCCTGCACGGCATTCAGGTGAAAAACGGGCACATCATTAGGCCGCTGCTGGGCCTGGGGCGCGATGCCCTGCACGACTACCTGGCCGAGCGCGGCCTGCGCTGGCGCGAAGACGATAGCAACGCCAGCCCCGTGTACCAGCGCAACCTGCTGCGCCACGAGGTGCTGCCCGTGCTGCGCGAAATCAACCCCAACCTCGACCAGACCATGCACGGCACCGCCGAGCGCGTGGGCGGGGCCGAGGAAATCGTGCGCCGCTATGTGGAAGAAACGTCTGCTCAGGCCCGCCGCGACGAGGGCGAAGTGACGTATCTGAACATCGCTACCC
>JALYUH010000008.1 GCA_030853985.1 Bacteroidota bacterium
ACGCTGGATGGAGCGGTTCTGGCCAAGGATATCGAAGGCGTAGAGCTTGATTTCGCCGCGCTGGCCGGGGAAAAGCTTCTTGCCGATACTGGCATTCCAGAGCACGTACTGCTGGTTGTAGCCCGCCGCCAGGCCCGAATAGGCTTGGTGCACGAGGTCGGTGGCGAGGTTGATGCCGGGCCCCACAATCCAGTTCAGCCGGAAGCGCGAAACCTGCGAAAAGTAGTTCGAGTTCAGCCGCGTTTGCAGCGTATTGTACACGTAGTTCTGGTTTGAGGTGGTCGAGGCGGTGAAATCGAGCTGGCTGCTGATGTTGGAGCTTAGCGTGAGGCCCGCTCCGAACGTGGGCACGCGGGCGTAGTTTAGGCCGCCGTTCACCAGGCCGGGGGTTTGGGTGAAGCCGGCGTTGGCGCTGAAGTTGATGTTGGTTTTAATGGCCTTGATGGGGCGACCGTAGCTCAGCAGCGAGCGCACCGTGTATTGCTGGCTTAAGTTGGTGGGCTGCACCAATTGCCCGCCGGCGGGCAAGCGTACGCTGGGCGCGCCATCGGGCGTTACCAGCGTATCGCGGGCCGCCACCAGGGTGCGGTTCGAAATTGGGTTCTGGGTATAAGCGCCCGACAGCAACGCGAAGAAATTGCTCGACACTTCGGGGCTCGAGGCCGAATAGCGGATGTTGAGCGAGTGCTGGTATTCCTGGCGCAGCGTGGGGTTACCAATCGTGAGCTGCAACGGATTCGAGTTGTTCACGACGGCTTGCAACTGGTTCACGCTGGGCGGGTTGGTGTTGGTGCGATAGAAGAGCCGCAGGTTCTTTTGCCGCGTGAAGCGGTAGTTCAGCATCGCGTTGGGCAGCACGTTCACGAACGTGTAGCGGCCGATGCCGGGGCGCGGGTACTGCGCGTCGCTGTAGAGCTCCGAATACTGCCCGGCCAGCCCGAAACTGGCCTGGTAAGTGCGCGTGATGTGGCGGTACGTGAGCCCGCCCGACTGCGTGAGGTAGTAGTTCTGGAACACGTTGCTCAGGCCCTCGTTCAGCTGGCGGGTGTCGCCGGTGAGCACATCGTAGGTGTATTTGCTGGAGTTGTTGGGCGCGTAGTTGATGGCGTAGTTGCCTTGCAGTACGTCGGTTTTGCTCAACGCTTCGGTTAGCGACAGGTTGGCGTTGATGCTGCCGCCCTGCTGGGTCAGGTTGTTCACCTGGTTGAGGTTGCTGCGGGGCGAGGCGTCGTTCACGGTCAGCAGCGTGGCGTCGCTGTTGCGCTGGCTATAGCTGCCGCCGATGCTCAGGCTGGCCGTGCGGCCCACTTTGGCAAAACGGTGGCGCAGCAGCAGGTCGCCGCCGGTGTTCAGGCCCATATTATTGGAGGCGTAATTGCTGGCGATGTTGCTCGCCGGGGCGTCGCCCCTGAATGTGCGCCCATCCAGCCGGCTCGTGGCCTCATTCTGCTGGTAGCTGAAGCGCGGGCGGAACAGAACGGAGTTGGCCGAGTCAATCTTGTGCTCCAGCCGCAGGTTGAAGCGCTGGTTGGTGTTCACGCTGTTGCTAAGCGCATCCTGGGTGTAGCGCGTGCCGGTTACGTACTGCCGGTTGGTATTGCTAAGCAGCGCGTTATCGGCCCGGTTGAAGAAGTAGCTGGCGGCGAGGTCGGTTTTCTTGTTCCAGGAGTTCGAGTAGTTCAGGCCCACGGCGTTGGTTTTGGTGATGCCGCCGCTCTGGTTCACCAAAAAGTCGCCCGCGTTGCCGCCGTTGCCGCCGCCACCCTGGCCGCCACCCCTGCCGCCGCGCCCGCCACCGCCCTGGTTCGAGTTGCCCACCACGCCCAGCAGGTCTTCGGTACCAAAATTCTGCTCGTTCGCGTTGTTGCTCTGGGCCAGCACCGACATCCGCTCGTCGCCCTTAAACTTGTTCACATTACCGCTCACCTTGTAGCGCTCCGGCCCCGCGCCGGCCACCACTCGCCCAAACGTGCCGTTGCGGAATTCCACCTTGGTAACAATGTTGATGGTCTTGGTCGTGTTGCCGTCATCGAAGCCCGAAAACCGACTCTGTTCGCTGCGTTGGTCGAATACTTCAATCTTGTCCACCATCTCGGCAGGCAGGTTTTTGAGCACCGCGTCGGGGTCGCTGCCAAAAAAAGGTTTGCCATCCACGAGTACCTGGGCTACGCTTTCGCCCTGGGCCTGCACCTTACCATCGGCTCCGCGGCTCACGCCGGGCAGCTTGTCGATAAGGTCGCCAGTGGTGGCATCCGGGTTGGTTTTGAAGGCTTTGGCGTTAAACTGGGTCGTATCGCCCTTCTGCACTGATTGGGCCGCCGCGCCCGTCACCACCACGCCCTTTAGCTGCACGCCGCCGGCCGGCAGGGCCAGCGTGCCCAGTTGCACGGGCGTGCCAGCCACCGTCACCAACTGCCGCACCGTCTGGTAGCCCACGAAGGAAGCATCGAGCACGTAGCGCCCGGCGGCCACGTTATCGAACTGAAACCGGCCGCTGGCATCGGCCGCCGCCCCGGTTTTCACCGAGTCGGGCAAATGAATCAGCAGCACGTTGGCCCCAATCAGGGCCGACTGGTCTTTGCCGTCGGCTACGCGGCCGCTCACCGTGGTAGGAGCCTGGGCGCGGGCGGCCGTCAGGCCCAGCAGCAGAAACAAAATCAACGTAAGAATGGGCCGCATAGCAAGGGAAAAGGCTTCGGAAACTCGTCTGACGGCACTGTGCCGCGCAGGGTTGGCCGGCCTTACCCAGCCGCTAGGTTTTGCGCAGCAGCAGCAGGCCGTCGCGCAGGGGCAGAAACACCGGCTCCACGCGCGGGTCGCGGGCCATCTGGTCGTTGAAGGCGCGCACCAGCGGCGTGTCTTTATCACCGGTTTTCAACGAATGTTCGGGCAGCACCTTACCGCCCCACAGCACGTTGTCGACGATGAGCAGCCCACCCGGCCGCACCTGGTCAATCACCACCTCAAAGTACGCGGCGTTGTTCCGCTTGTCGGCATCAATAAAGACGAGGTCCCACACTTCATCGACCAGGCCCGGCAAAACATCGAGCGCCGCCCCAATGTGCAGCCGCACCTGTTCGGTGATGGCGGCCGCCGCCACGTAGCGCCGGATGCGGGGCTCCTTTTCGGGGTCAATTTCGATGGTGTGCAGCAGGCCGTTAGCCGCTAGCCCCTCGGCCAAGCACAGCGTGGCATACCCGCAAAACGTGCCGATTTCCAGAATCCGCTGCGGCCGCATCAGGTGGCTAAGCAGGCTTAGGAACCGACCCTGCACGTGGCCGCTGCTCATGCGCGGCATCAGGAGCTGCAGGTGCGTCTCGCGGGTGAGCTGGGCCAGCAGCGGCGGCTCTGGTGCGGTGTGCAGGGCAGCGTAGCGGTCGAGCGGGTCGGTCATATTTTAGTGGTTTTTCACCGCAGAAGGCGCGGAAGAGTACGCGGAAGTCGCAGAAGCTCATCGGCCTGCTACGACTTCTGCGAGCTCATCGGCGCCCGTTGCGGCGAAACAAGGTCGCAGCCGAAACACATATACCAGAAATTCTGATTTACCCGGCCCAAAGCTTGAACTCACGGCCCGGTACAGGCCCTCGTACCGGTACACCTCCGGCCCACCATCCTGGGCAGGCACCTTGCGCAGCGCCCTAACCGGGCGGCCTGTTTCCACGCTTTTCAGCAGCGCCAAGTTGGTGCTAGTTGCAATCTGGTCCGTCACTTGCCGGCCGGTTTTCGGGTCGCGACCGCCATTACCGGAGTAGCGGATTTCGGCTTCCGAAAAGTCGTCGTCCTCGTACTGGCCGGCCAGCACAATGCTTTCGGCCCCGAGTTGCTGGGTGCCGCACACGCCCGCCCGGCACGGGCGGTGCACGCCGCTCAGCGCCAGTTCGATGCGGTTGCGGAACGTGTCGCCCGGCCGGTAGCTGCTCACGTGGCCAAAAATAGGCTGTGGCATTACTCCCCTTCCGGCACGTATTGCAACACGCTCAGGTGTTCCTCGGTCAGCACTTCGTTGGCCATTTCCTGCAGCTCGGCCGCCGAAACTTTCTCAATTTTAGCAAAAATCTCGCTTAGCGGCTCCACGCGACCCAGGTCGAGGGTGCTTTTGCCGAGCAGTTGCATCAGGCCGCCGTTGCTTTCTTCGCTCATGGCGAGCTGGCCCATTAGCTGATGCTTAGCTACGTGCAGTTGGTTGGTGGTGAGCGACTTTTCGCGCAGCAGTTTCAACTCCTTCTGCACCAGGCCCAGCGTGCGCTTCACCTGCTTGCCCTCGGTGCCGAAGTAAATGCCGAACAGGCCGGTGTCGGTGTAGGGCGAATACGTACTGTCGATGGTGTATACCAGGCCGTACTTCTCGCGCACGGCCAGGTTCAGGCGCGAGTTCATGCCCGGGCCGCCCAGGATGTTGTTCAGCATGAAGAACGGGATGCGGCGCGCGTCGTTCAGCGAGTAGGCCGGACCGCCCACCAGGCAGTGCGCTTGCGAAATGGGGCGGGTTTCCGACTGATTTTTGCGCTCGTAGCCACCCACCGGGCGGCGCGTGCGTGGCCCCAGCCGGGCTGGCAACGGGGCCAGAAACTTGTCGGCTAGCCGCTTCACTTCGGCAAACGGCAGGTTGCTGACGGAGCTAAACACCAGCCGGTCGGTGCGCAGCTGCTCCTGCAAAAAGGCGTGAAAGTCGGCCGTTTGAAAGCGGCTCACGCTTTCGCGGGTACCCAGAATGTTCACACCCAGCGGGTGGTCGCCGAACACGACGGTATCGAAATCGTCGATGATGGCATCTTCCGGGGCATCCTGGTACATGCTCATCTCCTCCAGAATCACGCCCCGCTCCTTCTCCACCTCGCGGCCGGGGAAGATGGAGTTGAAGGTGAGGTCCGTCAGCAGCTCAAAAGCGCGCTCGAAATGCGTGCTCAACAGCGAAGCGTAGAAGCAGATTTTTTCCTTGGTCGTGTAGGCGTTCAGCTCGCCGCCCACGGTTTCGAGGCGGTTGAGGATGTGGAAACTCTTGCGCTTCTCGGTGCCTTTGAAGGCCATGTGCTCCCAGAAGTGGGCCAGGCCCTGCTGGTGCGGGGCCTCATCGCGCGAGCCAATGTCGAGCAAAAACCCGCAATGGGCTATTTTAGTGTGCAGTACCTGCTTGTGCAACAGGCGGATACCGTTAGGATATTCGTGGATGTGATAATCAAGCATAAGTAATACAAAGGTACGGCCGTGCCGGCTGTCATCTTGAGCGCAATGAAGGAGATTACCACGTTTGAGTGGTTTGCCCC
>JALYUH010000026.1 GCA_030853985.1 Bacteroidota bacterium
CACTTGCAGCGCCCGCCGAGCGCACCCCGCCGGCCAGCTTATGGAAGGAGGAATGAAGTCATGCTCAGCATAATTAGAAAATAAACAGACTGGCAACGAGGCTGCCCTCGCAAATTTCAGCACAAAACAGCCATTCCCCGCCGCAAAAACGGCAAAATTATGGCTTGGATTAGTTCATTCCAATCTTTACAAAATATTAACTTCCGGGTGAAGCTCGACGGCAAACTGCTGCCGTACGGCCGCGATTATCTCCTCGGCCAGCGCCCGGATTTCGCTGCCCGTGGCCCCGCCGTGGTTCACCAGCACCAGGGCCTGGCGGGCGTGCACGCCGTGGGTGCCCGCGCCGGGGCCGCGCCGCAGCCCCTTCCAGCCGGCCCGCTCGATGAGCCAGCCGGCGGGCACTTTCACGCCGCCGGGCACGGGGTAGCCGGGCAGGTCGGGGTATTGGCTTTTGAGGCGGTCGAAAGCGGCCTGGGAAATCTCGGGGTTCTTGAAAAACGAGCCCGCGTTACCGATTTCGGCCGGGTCGGGCAGCTTCGAGCGACGAATGTGGACCACGGCGCGGCTCACGTCCTGCGGCGTGGGCTCGCCCGCAATGCCCAACTCGGCCAGCGTGTCGGCGATGGCCCCGTAGCGCACGTTGGGGGCGTACCCGGCGGGCCGGGCCTGCCGATGCAGGCGCAGCACCACGGCCGTGACCACAAACTGATTTTTAAGCACGTTTTTGAACACGCTTTCGCGGTAGCCGAAGCCGCAATCAGCCGCTGAAAACACGCGCAGCGCGCCGGTGCTTATTTCAACGGCTTCGAGGTGGTCGAAGGTATCGCGCAGCTCGGCGCCGTAGGCCCCGATGTTCTGGAGCGGGGCCGCGCCCACCGTGCCGGGAATGAGCGACAGGTTTTCGAGGCCGCTCAGCTGCTGGTCGAGGGCGTACTCGACGAGGCCGTGCCAGCTTTCGCCGGCCCCGGCGCGGAGCAGGGCCATTTGCAAGTCGCCATCTTCGCTCAGAATTTCGAGCCCGCGAATCTCATTTTTGAGCACCACGCCTGCAAAATCCTGCGTGAACAGCAGGTTGGAGCCCCCGCCGAGAATAAGCTTGTCGGCGGCCTGCACCTGCGGTAGCTTCAGCAGCGCGCGCAGCGCATCGGCCGAGGCGAAGCGCGCGAAGTAGCGGGCCCGCACAGCGAGGCCGAACGTATTGTAGGGGCGGAGGGAGACGTTTTCTTCGAGCGGAGGCATCATGCCGCAAAGGTAGCGGGTGAGATGTAGCGCGGACTTTCAGTCCGCAACTATCCCGCCGGCCCGCCCCAGGGCGTTGGTTGCCCGATACCCGCAGAACAAAAGTCCGCGCTCCTTTACTGGGCGTTGGCCTTCACGTTGAAGCGCGAGTCGGCGCGCACGGTGGTGGCTTGGCGCAGGCCCAGCGGCGTTAGCTCCACGGTGGTGAAGAGCGTGTAGTTGCCGCCGCGCAGGAATAAATCCAGCTTCTGGTCGGCGGGCTTCAGCTCGATGGTGGTCTGGCCGGTGGGCACGGGGCTGAGCGAGGCCAGCAGAATTTTGTCGGTACCGGCCGCATCGGTCGAAATCGAAATGCTGACGCGCTTCACGAAGTCGAAATTCTGGCCGGCCGGGTCGGTGATGGTGAGGGCCAGGCGGTCGAGGGTGACGTCCTGCACGTAGTTGCCCGCCGTGCCGTTGTTCTGGTAAGTGCTGCTGGCCGTGGAGCTGACCGTAACGCCCGGCAGCACGAGCACCGGCCCCACCACGCCGCCCGGCAAAGGAGCCGTGGCCGGCAGTTGAAACGTGCTGGAATCGTTGACCTGGAAGGTGAGCAGGCCCAGAATCTTTTTGCAGCTGACGAAGCCAAGCAGTAGCAGGGGCAGCAGCAGCCAGAGGCGGGTGGCCGGACGGTTTTTCATGGACAAAGTGGATGTGATGGAGAAATGAAGCCGCCCGCCGGCTCCGACGATGGCTAGCGGCTCGCCGACGCCTTACCGGCCCGCCTGCCAATTTCAGACCAAAAACCGCTGGCCGCGGCCAGGGACCCTACCGAACCCGGTAGCCGCTCACGGCATAAAACAGCAGGTACAGGTAGCACAGCGCCGGCACCACGAAGGCCACCCGCAGCCCGCCGCCGTGCGTGGCCAGCCAGCCCATGAGCGGCGGAATGAGCGCCCCGCCCACAATGGCCATAATCAAATACGAAGAGCCCTGCTTGGTGAACGGCCCGAGCCCGGTGATGGCCAGCGGGAAAATAACGGGCCACATAATTGAGTTCATCAGCCCGCATAATACGATGAGCCAGAGCGCCGTTTCGCCGGTACTCAGGATGCTCGCGCCCACCAGCGCCGTGCCCGCCGCGCACACCGCCACCAGCAGCACCCGGTTGTGGAATTTGAGCAGCAGCGGAATGCCCACCACCCGGCCAATGAGCGAACCAAACCAGTACGACGATACCAGCACCGCGCCCACTGCCTTGGTGAAGCCGGCCGTGGTATCAATGGCCGAAGGCTCCTTGCCGAACAGCACCAGCGCGTAGTTGGTGGCCACATTCAGCCCCTGCACCAGGCTTTGGGTGAAGGCCGAAAGCTGCTTAATGCCCTGCGACTCGCCGTAGCGAATCAGAAACGAGCCCAGTCCGACCTCCACGCCCACATACACAAAAATGGCCCCGATGCCCAGCACAAGGTGCGGGAACGCCAGCGCCGACGTGCGCCCGGCCGCCATGGGCCGCGCCTCCTCGGCAGCCTCTTCGGGAATGCCTTCGATATCGGGCAGCTTCACGAGGAAGAAAAACAGGCCCGCCAACAGCACCAGAAACACCGCCAGCCCAATGTACGGCCCTTTCACGAGCTGCGACTCCTCGGCTAGTCGCTCGGCCAGCGGCAGCGAGGCCAGCCGCGCCTTCAGCGCCACCGAGCCGCCAAACAGCACCAGCCCCCCCACCAGTGGCGACAAGGCCCCGCCGAAGTTGTTGGCCACGCCCACCACGCTCACCCGCGCCGCCGCGCCCCGTGCCGGTCCCAGAATGCTTACGTACGGATTCGCGGCCACTTGCAGCAGCGTGATGCCCGCGCCCAGGGTAGCCAGCGCCGTGAGAAACAGTGCAAACTGCCGCGAGTCGGCCGCCGGGATGAACAGCAGCGCGCCGGCCGCCATCACCAGCAAGCCCACCACAATGCCGCGTTGGTAGCCCAGCTTCTTCAGCACCCAGCCGGCGGGCAGCGACATCAGAAAGTAGGCCCCAAAAAAGGCCGACTGCACCGCTGAGGACTGCAAATCGGTGAGCTGGCACACGTCCTTGAGGTAGGGCATGAGCACGTCGTTGAAATTGGTGACGGCCCCGAACAGGAAGAACAGGGTGGTCATCAGCACCATCGGGCCGGCGTAGGAGCGAGCGGGTGCGGCCGTGGAAACGGCGGAAGAAACAGGAATAGCCATACGGGCCGGAAGGTACAAAAAAGCCGGCCACTGCCGTTTCAGCACTGGCACTAGTCCGGCGCGGCTGTCAGCCCACGCGGCCTATTAAGGCTCACTCCACAATGTGAAAGCTCATTCCTGACCCGCGCTCATTGGCGGTGGCTAGGGTATTATGTGCCACAATAGCGGCGGCCGTGGCCCTGACACTTTGGTTGGGGTGTTGCGCCAGCTCGTGCAAAATAGCTTTGGCCTGCTGCTTGTTCTTCGCGGCCAACTGCCAGAACCATCCCCACACGTACCATTCCGTGTTGTAAAACAGTTGGTCAAGGCCCGGGTAAAGGTTCAGCAGCAACTCCGGGTAGCTGGCCAGCAGCACGTCGTTGTCGTACTTCACCACGCTCTTGTAGTCACCATCGTTGACGTAGCGGACGGTTATTGCCAGTTCGCCGCTGCTCGAATAGTATTTGCTGCCTCCATCCACTGCTGCCTGCTTTACGGCTCCCGATTTATAAAACCAGCTTCCATTTTTGTGAGCCAAAATGCCGTCGGCGTCCCAAAGGCTGGTGCCGGCGGCGGTGGTTTCCGAGCGCAACTGCCCATTGTCGTCCCATTCCCAGCCCATGAGGCCTTCGCCATTTTCGTAAACGTAATCGGTGGCTACTTGCCCATTTTCGTGGTATTCAACCACGCGCCCGTTGGCGTTGCCGTCCCGGAACTCAGCGGTCAGATTGTCGTGAACCAGTGTGCCAGTAAAAGGCTGGCCCCGGTACCGCAGGTTCGTGAAGAAGTTATCCTCGTTTTCCTCAAAATCGGTGTCATTGCAAAGCAGGGGCTCTTCCATTTGGTGTTGCTAAAAGATTGCGGGAGCGGGGATTGAATAAACAGGGCCAAAATGGGGCGCGGGCGGGGCGGCCGGCCGGCTTATACTGGGAAGCGCCGAAAATAATGCCGCGTCGGACGAGGCCAGCGGAAGGCAAAGCGATTGCGTTGGACGGCTAGCGCGGTGGGCACGCCTGCAAGGTAGCGGCAAGCAGCGCGGGGCGGGCCCGAACGACCCGCCGGCGTTTTGCCCGACCAACGCTCGCCAGTCCCGACCTTTGCCGGACTATGCACCTCACCGCCACCACCCAGTTCGGCTTGGAAGAACTGCTCGCCGACGAGCTTTACGCCCTCGGGGCCGACATCACCCACGTAGGCTCGCGCGCCGTCGAGTTCATCGGCGACCACCGTCTGCTCTACGAAGCGGCGCTGTGGAGCCGGCTCTCCATGCGCCTGCTGCGGCCGTTTGCCGCCTTCTATGCCGCCGATGAAAAGCAGCTGTACCGCGAAGTAAGCCGCATCGACTGGCAGGATTTCATCGGTCCGGGCCAAACCTTCGCCATCACGCCCGTGGTGAACCGCTCCACCTTCGAGCACTCGCTGTTCGTGGCCCAGCTCACCAAGGACGCTATTGTGGACCAGTTTCGGGACCGCACCGGCGAGCGGCCCAGCATCGACACCCGCCAGCCCGACATCCGCCTGCACCTGCGCATGACGGAAAACGAAGTCATCCTCAGCCTCGACGCGGCCGGCGACTCGCTGCACCGCCGTGGCTACCGCCAGCACACCAACGAAGCCCCGCTGAACGAGGTGCTGGCCGCCGGCCTGGTGCTATTGTCGGGCTGGGATGGCAAGCAGCCGCTCATCGACCCCCTGTGCGGCTCGGCCACCATCCTCACCGAGGCCGGCCTTATCAGCCAACGCATTGCGCCCGGCCTGTTCCACCAGGGCAAGTTCGGCTTCGAAAACTGGTACGACTTCGACCCCGAGCTCTGGCAGCAGGTGCGCGAAGAAGCCAAAGCCCAGCGCCTCGACGAGCCGCAAGCCTACCTCGCTGGCTCCGACCTCGACCCCAAAACCATCGACATGGCAGCGGCCAACATCACCGCCGCCGGCCTGGAGGATTTTATTAAGCTGTCGGTGCGTGATGTGAAGGACGCCACCGCGCCCGCCAAGGAAGAGTCCGGCATCGTGCTCACCAACCCACCCTACGGCGAGCGAATAGGCGAGGAGGCCGAGATGGATGCGCTCTACAAAACCATTGGAGATTCACTAAAAACGAATTTCCAGGGCTACAATGCGTTTGTGTTCACCGGCAACCTGGAGGCGGCCAAGCGCATCGGGCTGAAGCCGGCGCGGCGGGTGCCGCTGTTCAATGGGCCGATTGACTGCCGGCTGTTGAAGTACGAGCTGTATGGCGGGAGCCGGCGGGGGCCTTCACCCGGCGCAACCTCACCCCCCGGTCCCCTCTCCAAAAAAGAGGGGGAGCTGGACGCTATGTCAGATGAATTTTAATCTTTAATCTACCTTATTC
>JALYUH010000041.1 GCA_030853985.1 Bacteroidota bacterium
AACACCACGTACTCGGCCGTGCGCCTCACCCACCTGCCCTCCGGCCTCGTGGCCCAGTGCCAGGACCAGAAGTCGCAGCTCAAAAACTTTGACAAAGCCCTGGCCGTGCTCCGCTCCCGCGTGTACGACATGGAGCTGGCCAAGAAGAACGAAGCCGACGGCCTGGTGCGCAAAAGCATGATTGGCGGCGGCGACCGCAGCGACAAAATCCGCACCTATAACTACCCCCAGGGCCGCGTAACCGACCACCGCATTGGCTACACGGTGTATAACCTGGCCAGCGTGATGGAAGGCAACGTGGACGACTTCGTGGAGCAGCTCCGCATTGCCGAAAGTGCCGAGCGCCTGCAGGAGGGCGTCACGAAATAAGCAACTTGAATGAACGGCAACTCCCCTCCTTTTTTTAAGGAGGGGAGTTTTTGCGCAGCAAAAACGGGGGTGGTGCAGTCGTTGGGCGAGGCCCAGCCGCAACCGCCCGACTTATTCGCCGCTGGCCCGGACCGTATACTTTTTGCGGCCCAATGGTCGTTCAAGCCGCGTCACCGACTTCACCACCCCGATTTCAGCTTCGCTGAAATATCCCCTCCTTAAAAAAGGCGGGGAGTCTGGCCGCCCAAGCTCCTTATGCGCTACCTCTTCCCGCTGTTTCTGGTGCTGAGCTGTTTGCTCACAATTCTGCCCGGCTGCGAGCCGAAGGAAGACCTGGTGCAGACCACCGGCCGCCTCACATTCGACCAGGACACGGTGCTGTTCGACACGGTTTTCACCACCATCCGCACCGTCACGAAGCGGCTGTGGGTGTACAACCGCAACAGTGGCGCGGTAAAAACGGACATTAGCCTGGCCGGCACGGTGGGCAACACCTACTCGCTGGTTATCAATGGCGACGCGGGCACGGCCAAAAGCGACGTGCTCATTCGCGGCAACGACAGCCTGCAAATCCTGGTGCGCGCCGTGCTCGGCGACAATGGCCAGGCCACCGCGCCCAAGCAGTTCGTGGTAACGGACCAGATTAATTTCCGCACCAACGGCAACGAGCAGAACGTGAAGCTGGTAGCTTACGGCCAGAATGCCTATTTCCACCGGGGCGATGACATCAAACAAAACACCACCTGGGCCACCGACAAGCCCCACGTCATCATTCCGACGAGCCGGGTGCTGGTGCCGGGGCAGCCGGCGCAGGTGTTCGGGGTGCTGGTGCGGCCGGATGTCACGCTCACCATTCCGAAGGGCGCACGCATTTACTGCCACGCCGGGGCTTATCTGCAGGTCGAGGGGACGCTGCGCGTGAACGACGACTTCGTGGCCGGCGCGGGCGCGACCGATACGGTAAAGGCCACCAACCCCAACATCGTGCGCTTCCAGGGCGACCGGCTGGAAGCGGACTACCTTGACACGCCCGGGCAGTGGGGCGGCATCGTGTTCACGGCCACGAGCCGCAAAAACAGCATCCGCTACGCCGAAATCAAGAACGCCACGTTTGGCGCGCTGCTGCTGAACCCGGATAACCTGACCCACCCCGACCTGACGCTGGCCAACACGGTCATCCGCAACATCTCGGGCTCCAACCTCTCGTTTGCCAATACCACGGCCAGCGCCGGCGGGGGCGTCATCAGCTACTCGGGCGACCTGACGGCGACGAATTGCCTGTTCACCAACTGCGGCGAGTATGCCGTGGTGGGCGTAGGCGGCGGCGTATATAATTTCAATTTCTGCACTTTTGCCAACTATACGCCCGCCTTCCGGCGCGAAACGGCTTCGCTCAGCTTCACCAACGAAAAAGCGACCGATGCGAAAATCCGGCTCCCGCTCACCCTCAATCTGCACAATTCCATTGTGTGGGGCTCCAACCTGGGGCCGAACACCATCGACGACGAGCTGTACCTGAAAAACTACACGGAGTACGCCAGCACCATCAGCATCCGCAACTCGCTGCTGCGCACCAAAGCCTACGCTACCACGCCCGAAATAGTGCGCGCGCCGGGCGTCAATCTGCTGAACGTGGACCCGCTGTTCACGCGCACGGCCCTTTTCAGCAGCCGGCCCGATTATACCCTGCAAGCCACTTCACCGGCCATCACTCCGCGCCGCCAACCAGCCGTCACCGTGCTCCTGCCTCTGCCCCGGTTCGACCTGCGCAACCTGCCGCTCCAAGCCCTGCCCGCCCTCGGGGCCTACGAGCACAAATAAGGCAGCACGGGCTTTTCGTCCGCGTTTAATTCTCGTAACCTGAGCTGCTCCGGGCCGCGGACTAAAAGTCCGCGCTACTCTACCACGCCGGCCGCCGAGTAGCGCAACGTGTCGAACAACACCAGCTTCTGGGTTCCCACCACCTCGTAGCGGCGCAGCCGGCCGTTTTGCAACTGCATGCGCAGCTGCTTGTGGGCCGAAAACAGGGCGTTATTCTGCACAGTTGTCGCCGCGATTTCCTGCGCTTCGGTGCCCTGCTGCACCACCACGAGGCGCGTTACGGGCGCATTGGGCTGGCCGGGCAGGCGCGTGTAGGTACGGCGCACTACCCCGCCGGGCAGCGCCACCGAATCAACGGTGTAGGCCCCGCGCAAGGCGGCTTTGTTGATGTCGGCCTGAAAGAAAATCTGGAGCTCGTCGGCCCATTTCACGGCGGGTACGCGCACGGTTTCGGGGGTTTCAGTGCGCAGCTGCACGTGCTTGGTGACGGCGGCGTGGCGCTGCTCCAGCTGCGCCACCTGCTGCGTAAGCAGGCCCTTCACATCGAAATACAGCGGCTGGCGGGCCGGCGGCGCGGACGGGCCGGCCTCGCCGCAGCCCGCCAGCAGCAGGGCCAGCAAGCTACCCGCCCAGGCGGCCACGCTGCCCTTACGCATTCGGGGCGAGGCTGGGGCGGAGCAGGCTCAGGCCCGTCATTTCGGGCGGCTTGGGCACGCCCATCAGCTCCAGAATGGTAGCGGCCAAGTCGGCCAGCTTGCCATTGGCCAGGGTGCCGTGGTAGTCGTTATCAGCTAGGATGCAGGGTACCAGGTTGGTGGTGTGGGCGGTGTTGGGCGAGCCGTCGGCGTTGCGCATGAACTCGGCGTTGCCGTGGTCGGCGATGATGATGCTGGCGTAGCCGGCAGCTAGCGCGGCCTCCACTACGGCGCGGGCGCAGGCGTCGGTGGTTTCCACGGCCCTCACCACGGCCTCAAACACGCCGGTGTGGCCCACCATGTCGGGATTGGCGAAGTTGAGCACCACGAAATCGGCCGACTGGGCTTGCAGCTCCGGAATGAGGGCATCGCGCAGGTCGGCGGCGCTCATTTCGGGCTGCAGGTCGTAGGTGGCTACTTTGGGTGAGGGGCGCAGAATGCGGCGCTCGCCCTCAAACTCGTTTTCGCGGCCACCCGAAAAGAAGAACGTAACGTGCGGGTACTTCTCGGTTTCGGCAATGCGAATCTGGGTTTTGCCGTTGGCCGCCAGCACTTCGCCGAGGGTGTTGTCGAGGTTGTCCTTCTCGAAAATGGGCGTAACGCCCACGAAGGTTTCGTCGTAGTTGGTCAGCGTCAGGTAGTGCAGGTTCAGGCGCTGCATCTGGAAAGCGTGCATGTCCTGCTGCGTAAGCACCTCCGTAATTTCCCGCCCGCGGTCGGTGCGGAAGTTGAAGCACAGCACCACGTCGCCTTCCTCGATGGTGGCCAGCGGCTGGCCGTCGGGGCCGGTTTTCACGATGGGCTTCAGGAATTCGTCCGTTACGCCCTCCTTGTACTGCTCCTGAATGGTCTGAATCAGGTTTTGCGAGGGCGTGCCGATGCCGCCCACCAGCAGGTCGTAGGCTACTTTCACGCGCTCCCAGCGGCGGTCGCGGTCCATGGCGTAGTAGCGGCCCACCACCGAGGCAATTTTGGCCCCGCTGCGCACCATCGACTCTTCGAGCTCGTTGATGAAGCGCACCCCGCTTTTGGGGTCGGTGTCGCGCCCGTCGGTGAAGGCGTGCACGAATACGCGGCGCACGCCGGCCTCGTGGGCAATGGTGCAGAGGGCTTTCACGTGGTCGATGTGCGAATGCACGCCGCCATCGCTTAGCAGGCCAATCAGGTGCAGGGGCTTGTCGTTGGCCAGCGCGTACTCCAGGGCTTTGGCCAGGGCGGGCACCTGCGCCAGCTTGCGCTCCCGAATGGCTTTGCCAATGCGCACCAGCTCCTGGTCGACCACGCGGCCAGCCCCGATGTTCATGTGGCCCACTTCGGAATTGCCCATCTGGCCCTCGGGCAGGCCCACGGCCTCGCCCGAAGCCTGAAGCGTACTGTGCGGAAAGCGCTGTAACAGTTCGTGGAAGAACGGCGTACGGGCCGTATCCACGGCCGAAACCGTGGTGTTCTGGGCAATGCCCCAGCCATCGAGAATCACCAATAAAACCTGCTTACTCATGGGGCAAAGATACGGCAGCCCCGTGCGTAGGGCTGAATATTTCTACCTTCGCTCCTACTTTTACCCAAACGCCTCCATTGGCTGGTAACGGCTCGTAGCCGGCACCTTGGCACCATTTTAGCTTCCCGTAATCTAATTGCGGATGCCGCACATATTACCTTTATCAATGAAACGCTATTTCATTAGAACGCTGCTCTTTGGGTGGCTCTTTATCCTCGGGGCCGCTACCGCCCATGCCCAGGGCGATAACCTGGGAGCCGTGCGGTCCGCCTTGCGCAACGGCTCTTCGCGCGAACTCTCGCAATATTTTGCTGCCACGGTCGAAGTCAGCTTTGATGGTGATAAGCAAAGCTATAGCGCTACCCAGGCAGAATTGGTTCTCAAGGATTATTTCGCTAAAAATGCCCCCAGCAGCTTCGAGTTTATTCATCAGGGCGAAAGCCAGGAGCACGTTCAGTATGCCGTTGGGCGCTACGTGGGCCGCACCGGCACCTACCGCGTCTACGTGAAGCTCAAGCCCTCGCGCGGCGCGCCGGTGATTGACAACCTGGATTTCACGAAGGAATAGGCAGTTATCGTCTCCAAAGCCCCGGTCCACGGTCTCCTGCCAATACGCAAAAAAAAGCGCCGACCAGTTGGTCGGCGCTTTTTTTAGAGGCTGTTTCCAGCTTGATATAGGGAGATGTAAAAAGGCTACCCAAACAGCTCCCAAAATTCACAACCTGTGCGGACGGGTGGCC
>JALYUH010000058.1 GCA_030853985.1 Bacteroidota bacterium
TACACCACCGACCCGATTGTGAGCATCGACATCGTGGGCAACCCCCACAGCTGCATCTTCGACTCGGAGCTGACCTCGGCCAATGGCACGCTGGCCAAGGTAATTGGCTGGTACGACAACGAAACCGGCTACTCGACCCGCACCGCTGACCTCATCCAGAAGCTCGGCGAGCAGATGAACGGCTAATTTCAATCACTGATTCTCGTAGATTAGCCGTGATTCCGCTGCTTTTGACGGGCCGGCTGCCTGAGCCGAAAGTGCGAGTACGGATGAAGGAAGCCTGCCGAAAGGTGGGCTTCTTTTTTTGGGCTATTTCGTCCGTTATTCCAAACTTCCGTATTCAATATTTCCCTTAACCAAGGTCCGTCAAAATCAGCGAAATCACGGTTAATCCGCGAGAATCAGTGATTGAAATCACGGTTAATCAGTGCCAATCAGCGATGCCCAAAACCTGCTTTATTCTGAATCCGAAAGCCGGCCCCAGCCAGCGCCACGACCTGCCGGCGCTGATTGCGCGCTACTTCGGCACGCGGGAGGCCGACTATGAAATCCGGCCCACCGAGTGCGCCGGGCACGCCGTGGAGCTGGCCCGCGCCGCCGCCGCCGAGGGCTTCGCGGTGGTGGCCGCCGTGGGCGGCGATGGCACCGTGAACGAAGTGGGCCGCGGCCTGCTGGGCACCGAAACGGCCCTGGGCATCATCCCGCAGGGCTCGGGCAACGGCCTGGCCCGCCACCTGAAAGTGCCGCTGGGCCTGGCCGCCGCGCTGCGCCGGCTGGCCACGCCGGATTTTAGCCGGATGGATGTGGGCGTTATCAACGGCCATCATTTCTTTTGCACGGCCGGGCTGGGGTTTGATGCGCACGTGAGCCAGCACTTTGCCCAGGCCGGCTCGCGGGGGCTGAGCACCTATTTGCAGGTAACGCTGCGCGAGTACCGGCGCTACCGTTCGGTGCCCGTGCGGGCCAACCTCGACGGCCAGGAAATAACGACCGACTGCTACGTGCTGGCCTTTGCCAACGCCTCGCAGTACGGTAATAACGCCTACATCGCGCCCCGCGCCGACTTGCGCGACGGCCTGCTCGACGTGTGCCTGATTGACGCGCTGCCCGCCCTGCGCGCCTTTCGCGTGAGCCTGGCGATGGCGCTGGGCAACCTGCCCCAAAGCAAAGCCGCCGAGTATTTCCGGGTGCCGCGCGGCCGGGTGGTAGCCGAAGCGCCCATCGGCTTCCACGTCGATGGCGACTACCTGGGCCACGCCACCGAGTTTGAAGTAGCCCTGCTGCCGCTGGCGCTGGCCGTGGCAGTGTAGGTTATTTGTCAATCAATATTTAACCGCTGCCCAACGCCTTCCAAGTGGTAAGATGCTGATATTGTACGATTAAAGATGTATAATGCGGCGGGTTAAATGATAAATGTTATTTGTTAAATGAAACAGAGCCGCACCGGAGTCGTGTACTCCACCAACCCCGATTTTACCTACCAGGGCAACGAGCCGACGGAGGCCGCCACGCTGCCGCCCCAGCAGCAGCAGCTGCGCGTGCAGCTCGACAAAAAGCAGCGCGGGGGCAAGCAGGTCACGCTCGTGACCGGTTTCGTGGGCACCGAGGCCGACCTGCAAACCCTGGGCAAGCTGCTGAAAACCAAGTGTGGCGTGGGCGGCAGCGCCAAAGACGGCGAAGTGGTGGTGCAGGGCGACTTGCGCGACAAGGTGCTGGAGATACTGTTGAAAGAAGGCTACAAGGCCAAGAAAGCCGGCGGGTAATCGGGGCCGCCCGCATCCTGGCCGGTGCGGCTGCGTAAGCAAGCGCCTGCTTCACTTCGCTGCCATGCCGCCAACCCCCGAAACCCCGCCGCCCGTTGCCCCGCTTGCGCCCGCGCCGGGCCGCCGCCGGCTGGGCTGGCGGGCCGAGCTGCTGCTGGCCCTGCTGCCCACCGCCACCGTGCTGCTGATGCTGTGGCTGCTGGAGCTGCTGAGCAACCAGCGGCTGTTGTTTGCCTCGCTGGCCTCCAGCTGCTTTCTCATTTACCTCGACCCCAGCCACCGGACCAACAGTGGCCGTACGCTGCTCATCAGCCAGCTGGGGGCGGCGGTGCTGGGCTACGCGGCGCACACGCTGCTAGGGCCGGGCTACGTGGGTGCGGCGCTGGCGCTGGTGGCCATTATCGGGCTCATGGTGCTCACCGACAGCATGCACCCGCCGGCGGTGGCCACGGCGCTCAACTTCGCGTTTCGGGCCGGCAGCGGCGAGGGCAACCTGCTGCTGTTTGGGCTGGCGGTGGGGCTGGTGCTCGTGCTGGTTGCCGTGCAGCGCGGCTCGGCCTACCTGATTGGCCGCCTGGCCCGTACTTCGTCCGCTGATTCCTGACTGTCAAGCCCATGTTCCTGCTCTCCGTCCCCTTCCTGTCGAGCCTGCCCGAAACGGCCCGCGACGTTACTTCCCTGCACGGCCGGGCCGAAAGCGCGGTTATCGAGGGCGTGCTCTGGCTGAAACTGGGCGTGGAAACCGT
The DNA here is from genome assembly GCA_030853985.1 of Bacteroidota bacterium. GTDB lineage: Bacteria > Bacteroidota > Bacteroidia > Cytophagales > Hymenobacteraceae > Hymenobacter. Next base: position 2,510 of record JALYUH010000058.1, read on the forward strand.
GGGCGCGACGATTATTGCGCTGGGCATTCTCAGCGCTGGCTGGCTGCTGCTCAAGGCGCTGGCGAAGCGGGAAACGGCCGATTTTACGGCCATCCGGCTGGCGCTGGCCCGCTTCCTGGCCCTGGCGCTGGAGTTTCAGCTGGGGGCGGATATTCTGAGCACGGCCATCGCCCCAAGCTGGGAGCAGATTGGCAAGCTCGGGGCCATTGCCGTTATCCGCACGGCGCTCAACTACTTCCTCTCGCGGGAGATGCGCGACGAGCGGCACCAGGTGTCGCCCGATGAGCCGGTGGTGGAGCGGGCCGATTAGAGCGGTTTAGAGGTCCGTGTACAGTAGCGCGAACTTGTAGTTCGCGTCTCCGCGCCGTCTCCGCGCCGCCCTCGCACCGTCTCCACGCCGTCCGGGTGGCTCTAGTGGGGTGGGGACGCGAACTACAAGTTCGCGCTACAATCCCAGCCGCGCCCGTGCCTTGGCCACGTCCTCCGACGTATCAATTCCGAACGCATCCAGCTCCGTTTCGGCGCAGCGAATTTGGTACCCGGCTTCGAGCCAGCGGAGCTGCTCCAGGCTCTCGGCGGCTTCGAGGGCGGACACGGGCAGCTGCGTGAGCTGCCCGAGCACGGCCGGCTGGTAGGCGTAGAGGCCCAAGTGGCGCAGGTAGCGGTGGTGCGTTAGCCACTCGGTTTCGGGGCGGCCGCGCTGGTAGGGCAGGGGGTGGCGGCTGAAATACAGGGCGTGGCCCCGGGCATCGAGCACGACTTTGGGCAGGTGCGGGCTGAACAGTTCTTCGTTGGAAACCACGGGTTTGACCAGCGTGGCAATGGCGGGCGCGGTGGCCGGGTCGGCGAACAAATCGGCCAGGGCGTTAATTTGGGCGGGGTGAATGAAGGGCTCGTCGCCCTGAATATTGACGATGCAGTGCACGTCGGCGGGCGCGCCGAGCTGCTGGAAAGCTTCCCAAAGGCGGTCAGTGCCGCTGGGGTGGTCGGGGCGGGTGAGGACGGCCTCGCCGCCGAAATCCCGCACGTGGCGCCGGATGCGCTCGTCGTCGGTGGCCACCACCACGCGGGTCAGGTTGGCCTGTTGGGCCTGGCGCACCACGCGCTCAATCATGCTTTGGCCGCCGAGGTCGACGAGGGGCTTGCCGGGCAGGCGGGTGGAGGCGTAGCGGGCGGGAATAAGGCCGAGAACCATAAGCGAATTGATGTAGCACAGGCGTTAGCTTGTGCCGGCAGGAATGGATATACGCCGCAGAATAGCGCCTTTCGGGCGCAAAGAAAGCCGGCCGGCCGGCCCTTTCGCCGCCGCCCGCCAATTCCCCGCCGGTTTTTGCGTTATTTTGCCTTGTCGGGCGGCCTGCCCGGTTCTTCCGGGTGCGGGGAAACACGAATTTTGCAAGGCTTTTAACATGACTGTATTTCTTTCGCTGCTGACGGTGCTGGCG
>JALYUH010000074.1 GCA_030853985.1 Bacteroidota bacterium
GCTATATTAAATTCATTCACAGCCATTTATAATTTATAATTCAAAATTTATAATTAAACACTAAGTATTTCCACCATCCGCATGAAGCTCTGGTTGATGAGCTTCTTCTTATTGACGGTGTCGATGAATGGCGTGTACACCAGCTTCTTATCCACGATGCCGGCCATGACGTTACGCATACCGTTCATCAGACCCTCCACGGCGGCAATACCGATTTGGGAGCCCAGCAGACGGTCGGCGGCCGTGGGCGAGCCGCCGCGCTGGATGTGGCCAATCACCGTTACGCGGGTGTCGAGCTGCGGGATGGCTTCCTTCACGCGGGCGGCGGTGTTGGTGGCGTTGCCCTCGTCTTCGCCCTCGGCCACAATCACGATAAAGGAAGTTTTCGAGCGCTGCCAACCGGCTTGCAGCGTGTCGATTACCACGTCCACGCTCATCTGGGTTTCCGGAATCATCACGATTTCGGCCCCGCCGCCAATGGCGCACGGAATGGCGATGTAGCCCGAGTCGCGGCCCATTACCTCCACAAAAAAGCAGCGGTCGTGCGAGTCGGCCGTATCCCGGATTTTGTCGATGCAGTCCAGGGCCGTGTTCACGGCCGTGTCGTAACCGATGGTGTAGTCGGTGCCGTACAGGTCGTTATCAATCGTGCCGGGGATGCCCACGGTCGGGATGCCGAACTCTTCCTCAAAAATCATGGCCCCGGTGAAGGTGCCGTTGCCGCCGATGGCCACCAGGCCCTCGATACCATTGTTAACTAGCTGGTCAAAAGCCTGCTGGCGGCCTTCTTTAGTCGCAAATTTCTGGCTGCGGGCCGATTTCAGGATGGTACCGCCCTTCTGCACCGTGTTGGACACCGAGGCCGAGTCGAGGCGCACGAACTCGCCCTTAATCATACCGCTGTAGCCGCGCATAATGCCGTACACTTCGATGCCGTGGTAAGTGGCTGTACGTACCACCGCCCGGATGGCGGCGTTCATGCCCGGCGCATCGCCGCCACTGGTAAAAACCGCAATTCTCTTCATCTGAACATTCATCTAGCAATCAAGCGCGCAAACAGTGCGCAAACCTCGCAAAGTTGGCGAAACGAATGCGAACCCTCAACTACCCGCCGCATATTCGCGTAAAACCGCAGAGTAGCACTTTTCTGGTTTGGGTAGTAAATTCGTAACAATCAGTCAATTTTCCGTGTATCTTACCAGTGGAATCGGTATTTCGGTTCTGGAATCATCTTTTCATCCCTAATTCCCACATTTATGTTCGGATTTTTTCAAAATGAGCAAGCCAAAAAAATAAAGGGTCATTTGCTGAATCTGGCGGCGCTGGCGAAAGCCGACGGACATATCGACGCGCGGGAAATGAACTTCATTATTGCCGTGGGCAAGAAAAACGGCATGAACTCGTCGGAAGTACAGGCCCTGGTCTCGGGGGCCAAGGGGGGCAGCAACGACCTGCCCACCAATGATTCCGAACGGTTCGACCAGATTTTCGACCTCGTTGATATGATGCTCGCTGATGGCATCGTGGACGACACGGAAATGGATTTTTGCATTATCATGGCCGAAAAGCTGGGCTTCCGCAAGGCCATTGTGGGCGTGCTGGTGCGCAAAATTTCGCAGGGTGTGAAGGACGGTCATCCCCGCGAGCGCATTAAGGAAGAAAGCACTCAGTTCTTGAATTACAACGAGTTGCCGCGTCCTGAAGTTAACCTGAACTAACGACTGCTTATCTGCCACTCCGGCAATTATTCCGGCCCGTTGGGGCGGCCCAAGGGGCTGCGCCAACGGGCCAGTTGCGTGGCGGGCGGCCCCGCGCCTACTCGCCCGCGACGAAGGCAATGGCCCGTAGCAGGGCGGCGCAGGCCTCGTCAATTTCGCTGTCGGCGATGGTGAGCGGTGGGGCCAGCCGCAGCGAGTTGTCGCAGAACAGGAACCAGTCGGTAAGGATGCCTTCGTGCTCCAGCGCCCGGTCGATGATGGGTTTGAGCACGGCGAAGGAATCGAACTCGACCGCCATGAGCAGGCCGCAGCCGCGCACCGCCCGAATGGCCGGGTGCCGCAGCTGCGCCCGAAACCGGGCGGCCTTAGCGGCCACGCTGGCGGCCAGCTGCTCGTCCTGCATGATTTGCAGGGTGGCCAGGGCCGCCGCGCAGCTCACCGGGTGCCCGCCAAACGTGGTACAATGGCCCAGAATGGGGTTAGTTTTGAATCCCGCCATGATTTCGGCACTCGAAATGAAGGCTCCGATGGGCATGCCGCCGCCCATGCCCTTGGCGCACACCAGAATATCGGGCTCGATGCCGAATTGCTCGAAGGCCCACATGGTGCCGGTGCGTCCGTAGCCGCACTGAATCTCGTCGAGGATGAGCAGCGCACCCACTTCGCGGCAGCGGCGGCGCAGGGCCGGCAGGTAGTAGGGCGAGGGCACGCGCACGCCGGCCTCGCCCTGCACGGTTTCGATGACGACGGCCGCGGTGCGCTCGGTGATGAGCAGGAGGTCGGCAAAATCGTTGTGGCGGAGGTGACGCACGTCGGGCAGCAGCGGGCGGAAGCTGTTTTTGAAGCTTTCGGAGCCGGTGATGGACAGCGCGCCGTGGGTGGAGCCGTGGTAGGCGTTGAGGCAGGAAATGAGTTCGGTGCGGCCGGTGTGGCGCTTGGCTAGCTTGAGCGCGCCCTCGATGGCCTCGGTGCCAGAGTTGGTAAAAAACACCGAATCGAGGTGCGCGGGCAGGGTTTGGTGCAGGGCCTGGGCCAGCTGGGCGGGCACGGCCTGCACCAGCTCGCCGTACACCATCAGGTGCAGGTACTTATCGAGCTGGGCCTGAATGGCGGCCAGCACGCGCGGGTGGCGGTGGCCCACGTTGCTCACGCCGATGCCGGAAATGAGGTCGAGGTAGCGGCGGCCGTCGGGGGCGTACATGTATACGCCCTCGGCCCGCTCAATTTCCAGCAGCAGCGGGAAGTCGGAGGTCTGGGCTTGATGGCGGAGGAATAATTGGCGCGGCGTGAGGACGGAGGGAGCGGATTTCAACGGATTAGGACGAATTATTTGTGGTTGTGCGCAGCTGCGCGCGCAGGCGCAGGCCATGAACCAGCGGCAGCCTGGTTTCGGTTATCCCACAAAAATAAAGCGGCCGCTGCGGGGGCAGCGGCCGCTTGGCATCGCGCAGCCGGAAATGGCCTCAGTTGGTGTCGCCAGCCGGCTGCCCGGGCCCGCCGGCCACGCGCTTGATGACTTCCTTGGTGAAGTCGCGCTCGGCTTGAAACAGCTGGGCCACCTGGCGCAGTGAGATAACCTTCTGGAATTTGTCGAAGTATTCCTTTTCGAGGTTCAACTCCTGCTGGCGGGTGTTGAAGGACTGCGTGAAGTTGTCGCGTAGCTGTTGGTCGGTCATGCCCTCGGTGATGTCGCGGCGCAGCAGCCGGCCGCTGCGGTTGAGCTCGCGGCGGCGGCCGGAAAACTCGTTGTAGAGCGGCCAGAACTTCTGGGCCTGGTCCTGGCTGAGAGAAACGCGGTTGGTGATGAAGGCGATTTTGGCGTTTTCGAGCTGGCCGAGGCGCTGGCCCCGGCGGCCTCCCTGCGCCTGCGCAGCCGGAGCCAGCGCAAGCAGCAGCGCAGCCAGGCTCAACCAACGAAATACGGATGATAAAGCGGACATAATAGAAAAGCGGAAGGACGAGGAGTTATAGGTAAGTGAATTCGTCGGTGGGCTGGGCGTCGAGCACCTCATTCAGCTCATCGTCGGAAGCCTGCAGGAAACCAGTGGCAACACTGGGATGCGCGGCCGTGAGCGTGGCCAAATCGGAGGTTTCGACCCGGGCCCCGCTGGTGAGCAGGTAGTTGGCCAGCTCGGTGCGGGGCACGGCGTCGAGGGCGGCCGTGGCGGCCGTGGCCGGCACCAGCGGCGCGCTGCCACTCAGGTAGAACGAGCCCGCGAAGCCACCCAGCACGGCCACCGAAGCCAGGCCCGTGCGCAGCGCCGGCGTCAGGAACGCGAGCCAGCCCCAGGTGGCCGGGGCGGTGCGCTCCTCGGCCTGCGGCAGGCGAGCCATGATGCGGGTGGGCAGTTTATCGAAATAGTCGGCGGGCGGGCTGCTTAGCAGCGGGCGGGGCCGCCGGGGGTGCGCGTCGAGCTTAAAAGCAGGTTTCATGAGCGTTTGATGATAGCAAAGGTCGAACGTTTAATTCAACGCATAAATAATTGGCCGGGTGGCCGGGTTAGTCGTCGGTGTTGCGGGTCACGTAGTCTTCCACTTTTTTCACGGCGTGGTGGTAGCTGGCTTTCAGCGCGCCCACGCTGGTGCCGGTTACTTCGGCCATCTGCTCGTAGGGCATCTCGTCGTAGTAGCGCAGGTTGAAAACGAGCCGCTGCTTGTCGGGCAGGCGCAGAATGGCGCGTTGCAGCTTGAGCTCGATTTCATCGCCGGCGATGGCGGGGTCGGCTTCGATTTTGGCGGCCAGCTCGGCTCCTACGTTGGTGAGGGGCAGCAGGAACTTGCGGCGCTTACTACTCAGGAAATTCAGGCATTCGTTGGTGGCGATGCGGTAAATCCAGGTAAAGAGCTGGGCGTCCTGGCGGAAAGTTGCGAGGTGTTTCCACACCTTCACGAACACGTCCTGGGTGAGGTCGTCGGCGTCGTCGTGGTCCACCACCATTTTGCGCACGTGCCAGTACACCTTGCTCTGGTACTTGCGCACGAGCTGGTTGAACGCCAGGTTGCGACTGGCGGGGTCCTGGAATTTTGTAAGAATTTCGTGGTCTTCCAAACGCGCGATATTGGCAAAAACGACTGCTTTGAGGGTTTAAGGTCGGCAATGTTTAATGAGCACAGAAATATTCCCCATCTTTAGCGCAGCTTTCCTCCTCCTCAACCAGCCCCCAATTTGTTGAATGCCTACTAAAACGTTTTATCTCGACGATTCCCGCACCGAACCGCTCACGGCTGATTGGGGCATGTTCTTCCGCAATTTTACGGTCAGCTACGCCGGAAATCCGCTCGCGCCGTCCGACCCGGGAGCCACCATTGCCCAAGGCCGCCAGTACCGCTTGCCCGACGGCCGCATTTTCTCGGCGCAGCACAAACAGAATACCTACCCGCAGGAGCTGGAGCTGCTCATCGACGGCCAGCCGATACCCGGTAGCGGCACCCACCCCAACCAGCGCATGAAACAAGCGTGGTACGTGCTGCTCATTCTGGGCATTTTGAATATTGGCCTGGGCCTGGTTACCGAGTTCGGCCACATCGAAGCGCTGGCGCAGCTTGGGGCCGGCTGGGGCTCGCTCGTGGAAGGCATTGCTTACATAGCGCTGGGCTATTTCGGCTACTTCCGCGCCTCCGCGCCGGCGCTCACCATCGCGCTGGTGCTGCTGGCCTTGGATGCTGCTTTCAGCATTGTTTCCGCCGTTACCACCAGCCACAGCCCGGCCATTGGGGGCTTATTCATGCGGGCCTATTTCTGCCTGGTGGTTTTTCGGGGCATGCAAGCGGCCCGGCAGCTGCGCCGGGAAGTGGCCGCCACTGCACCAGACGCGCAGTTTTCCTAAGGCGCTACGCAGCTATAATTTCGCTATCCGCAGGAGCAGCCCCCGGCTTCCTCAACTCCTATTTTCCCGCATGCCAACGCTCCGTATTGCCCTCGACTGGACTCCGAATACCAACCACACTGGCTTTTTTGTGGCCCAGGAGCTGGGGTATTATGCGGCCAGCGGTATCGAGCTGCACATCCTCAGCCCCGCCGCCGACCAGTACGCCACCACGCCCGCCAAAAAGCTGGAGCTGGGCGAAGTTGATTTCGCTGTCGCGCCTTTCGAAAGCGTCATCAGCCTCAATACGAAGCCGGACCGCGTGCAGGCAGTGGCCATTGCGGCCCTACTCCAGCGGGACATCAGCTCGATTGCCACCCTGGCCACCAGCAACATTGCCCGGCCCCGCGACCTCGACGGCCGCAGCTACGCCTCGTACCGCGCCCGCTACGAAGACGCCATTGTGCGCCAGCTCGTCATCAACGACGGCGGCACGGGCAATTTCACCGTCACCTATCCCGACAAACTGGGCATCTGGAACACGCTGCTGACCGGCGCGGCCGACGCCACCTGGATTTTTGATAACTGGGAAGGCATCGAAGCCGAAACGCAGGGCGTGGCGCTGCGCACCTTCGCGCTGGCCGATTACGGCATTCCGTACGGGTATTCGCCGGTGGTAATGGCCACGGCGGGGGGTATTGCGGCCCACCGCACCGACTATACCGCTTTCGTGCAGGCCACCAAAAAGGGGTTTCAGTTTGCCCTCAACAACCCGCAAAAGGCCACGGACATGCTGCGCAAACACGTACCCGAACGAGATGCCAGCCTCATCGATTTGGAGAAAAGCCAGGCCGCCGCCGCCGCGTTTTACGGCGATGCCAGCGAGTGGGGCACCATGGCTGCAAGCCGCGTTGAGGCGTTTCTGGACTGGCTGATTGCGCACGGATTAGAAACTGAAGCCGTAAAAAACATGCCGCTGTTCACCAATTCGTTACTTCACTAGCTACGCTTGAGCGCTAAAAAAGGGTTCTTATAACAACAGTAAGCCCCCGCAGCTACCGAAGCTACGGGGGCTTACTATTGCCGGTGGGCCGGCTACTTCTTCCGCTTCATCACCGCTTCCACGGCAATCACGATATCGCCTTCCATGAGGTGGTATTTCTCCATCAGCTGGTCGGGGGTACCGCTTTCGCCGAAGCTGTCGTGCACGGCCACCATTTCCAGGGGCAGGGGCTCTTCGCGGGCCAGCAGCTGGGCGATGCTGTCGCCGAG